>DXFU01000057.1 GCA_019114305.1 Candidatus Hungatella pullicola
CATTCTTTGGACCTCCTGTGCTTTTTATTTGTGGTTTGCAGACCTACATTTATTTTAGCACAGGAGTTTCTTTTATCTAAAGAACTTCCCTCCCCCTGCAGAGCAGGGGGTTTATTTTTACGGTCATACAAAAACAGGGGATTTCAGTCTGTTTGCTGAAATCCCCTGCAAAACAAAGCTCTTTTATATTTTTATTAGTCCTGATCTTTTAACGCAGCCTGTGCTGCAGCCAGCCTGGCAATTGGAACACGATATGGAGAACAGGATACGTAGTTCAGACCTACTCTGTGGCAGAATTCGATGGAAGACGGATCTCCGCCGTGCTCGCCGCAGATACCCAGCTTAATGCCCGGTCTTGTCTTTCTTCCCTTTTCAGCAGCCATCTGAACCAGCTGGCCTACACCTGTCTGATCAAGTCTTGCAAATGGATCAGACTCATAGATCTTAGCCTTATAGTAAGCATCCAAGAACTTTCCGGCATCATCGCGGGAGAAACCAAAGGTCATCTGTGTCAGATCGTTGGTTCCGAAGGAGAAGAATTCTGCTTCCTCAGCAATGGCGTCTGCGGTAAGGGCAGCTCTTGGAATCTCGATCATAGTACCGATGTGATATTCCATATCAGAGCCTTTTTCCTTCTTAACAGCCTCTGCTGTCTCTACCACAATATCCTTAACAAACTTAAGCTCTTTTTTCTCTCCTACCAGAGGAATCATAATTTCAGGAACAATATCATATCCATCTTCTTCCTTGACCTCGATAGCAGCTTCCATAACAGCTCTTGTCTGCATTCTGGCAATCTCCGGATAGGTAACAGCCAGACGGCATCCTCTGTGTCCCATCATTGGGTTGAACTCATGAAGCTCAGCGCATTTTGCCTTAATAGCTTCAACAGAAAGTCCCATATCTGCAGCCAGTGCCTCAATATCTTCTTCCTTAGTGGGAAGGAACTCATGTAACGGCGGATCCAGATAACGAACAGTCATTGGTCTGCCCTCCAAAGCCTTGTACATAGCCTTGAAGTCACCCTTCTGGAACGGAATCAGCTCGCTTAAAGCTTCCTCTCTGGCCTCTACTGTGTCAGACAGAATCATCTTTCTGATCTTTGGAATTCTGTCCTCCTCAAAGAACATATGCTCAGTACGGCAAAGACCGATTCCCTCAGCGCCCAGCTTTACAGCATTCTTCGTATCAGCTGGCGTATCTGCATTGGTTCTTACCTGAAGAGTTCTGAACTCATCTGCCCATGCCATAATTCTTCCGAAATCACCGCTTACAGTAGCTTCTACGGTAGCAATATCTCCAAGATAAATCTTACCAGTGGAACCGTCTAAGGAAATGTAATCTCCTTCCTTAACAGTATGTCCGCCAAGTTCAAATACCTTTGCTTCCTCATCAATTTTAATCTCTCCGCATCCGGAAACACAGGCTGTACCCATACCGCGGGCAACTACAGCTGCGTGAGAAGTCATACCGCCGCGTACAGTAAGGATACCTTCTGCCGCATGCATACCTTCAATATCTTCCGGAGAAGTTTCCAGACGAACCAGAACAACTCTTTCTCCTGCCTCGTGGTGTGCCTTAGCGTCATCAGCGGTAAAGTAAACCTTACCTGCCGCTGCACCGGGAGATGCGGGAAGCGCAGAGCCAATAACCTCTCCGGCCTTCAAAGCAGCCGCATCAAAAGTAGGATGAAGCAGCTGATCCAAAGACTTGGCATCAATTCTTAAAACAGCTTCCTGAGGAGTAATCTTGCCTTCGTCTACCAGATCGCAGGCAATCTTAATGGCAGCCGGAGCCGTTCTTTTTCCATTTCTTGTCTGAAGGAAAAACAGCTTGCCTTCCTGAATGGTAAACTCCATATCCTGCATATCCCGATAATGATTCTCCAGCTTCATAGCCAGATCCATAAATTCTTTATAGCACTCCGGCATATCCTCTGCCAGCTTGGTAATAGGCTGCGGGGTACGTACGCCTGCCACAACATCTTCGCCCTGAGCATTAATCAGGTACTCGCCGTAAATGCCCTTCTCACCGGTAGATGGGTTGCGGGTAAATGCAACGCCTGTACCGGAAGTATCACCCATATTACCGAACACCATAGTCTGAACGTTTACAGCAGTACCCCAGTCTCCCGGAATATCATTCATACGCCTGTAAACAATGGCTCTTGGATTATCCCAGGAACGGAACACGGCCTTAACAGCCTCCATCAGCTGAACCTTTGGATCCTGCGGGAAATCCTCGCCGTTCATAGCGTCTTTATATACTTTCTTAAATCTTGCGATCAGTTCTTTTAAATCATCAGCCGTAAGCTCTGTATCGTAATGAACGCCTTTTGCTTCCTTTACCTCATCAATGATCTTCTCAAAATAGGATTTTGGAACCTCCATAACTACATCTGAGAACATCTGAATAAATCTTCTGTAGGAATCGTAGGCAAATCTTGGATTGCCTGTTTTCTGGGCAAATCCTTCTACAGAAACATCATTTAATCCCAGGTTTAAGATGGTGTCCATCATACCCGGCATGGAAGCCCTTGCGCCGGAACGTACAGAAACAAGAAGCGGATCTTCTGTATCACCGAAGGTCTTTCCATTTTCTTTCTCCAGCCATTTCATAGCCTCAAAAATCTGATCCTGAATTTCCTGGGTGATCTTTTTTCCGCTTGTGTAATAATCCGTACATGCTTCAGTTGTTACAGTAAACCCCTGGGGAATGGGAAGTCCCAGATTTGTCATCTCCGCCAGGTTAGCCCCCTTGCCTCCCAACAGGTTTCGCATATCGGCATTGCCTTCTTTAAATAAATAAACCCATTTAGCTGCCATAAATTTTATTCCTCCTCAAATGGTGTTGTCATTTCCGCAATTTAAGCAGACAACATTGCCCTGCCAGCGGACAACGCGCTTTTCAAATGACCTGTGAATATTATAACACAATTTTTTAGGGAGTAAAGAGGTTTTCTTCAATTATTAGCCAAAATTTACACATTTTTCACTACAATTATATGAAAGTGCTTCCAAAATTCTGTCTTTTTCTTATATCCGATTTTGGTTCGTATATGCGAAAAATGCCCTGTGTTCTGCTTTGAAAAGCATACCCCAGGACATTTCGTTCCAATCTTTATGATACTTTTTTCTTCTCCCTCCACAGCAGCCACCGGCAAACTCCTAAAGTAACGAACTCAGCTGCCGGCATAGTAGCCCAGATTCCAGTTACTCCAAAAAGGATGGGAAGAATAAATACTAAAATACTGTTTAAAATCAAACCTCTCATGAGACAGATAAGAAGGGAGTACTTAGGCTGCATCATAGACTGGAACCAAGTGCTGTAAACAATGTTGAAGCCCATGCCAAGGAAGGCAATAAAGTAAATTCTTACGGCCGGAATTGACATAGCAAGAATTTCCTGGGTCGGTTCCACAAAGGCAGCCGTAACCAGACCGGGAAACAGCAGTCCCGCTGCCATAAAGAAAATTCCGGTAATCGTAACCGTAATCTCTCCCAAATGTCTTGCTTCTTTTAACCTTTCCTTTTTTCCCGCTCCAAAGTTCGTTGCCAAAATAGGCTGAAGCGCCTGAGAAATACCATTGCTGATAGAATTTACAATCAGGGCGCTGTTGGAAATAATTCCGTACACCACAACTCCCAGATCTCCCACATACCGCAGCAGCTGACGGTTAAACAGGAACGTCACCACTCCATTGCTCATTTCCAAAAGGAAACTGGCCAAGCCGTTGACAGCCACTTCTCCCGCCTTTTTCCACTGCGCTCCTTTTACTACCTTCAAAGTATTTTGGGGCGAAAACAGATGAGTCAATAAAATTGCCAGAGTGATCACAGATCCCATTACAGTGGCCGCTGCTGCCCCCGCCATCCCCATTCCCATGGGAAAAATAAAAATATAATCCAGCACAACATTGGCGACGCCTCCGGAAATCACCCCAACCATGGCAGTCTTCGGGGCGCGGTCATTTCTGACAAACGCCTGTAAAAATCCGGAAAATACAAATACAGGCGCGCCGGTAACCAGAACTCTGCCATACTGACGGACATAAAGATCCATACTTTCATTTCGTCCCAGGAACCTGGTCACAGGGTCAAAAAACAAATGTCCGAATACCAGATAAAACACCGCCATCGCGGCTGCCATAGCCAAAGCTACTGTAAAGTACTCCCTGGCCTCTCTCTCCTGCTGCCTTCCCTTGGATATGGACAGCAGCACACCTCCGCCTACCCCAAACAGCATTCCTGTACCAAAAAACAGGCTGAATACAGGAAGAAGCAGATTCAAAGCCGCGATTCCTATGGCTCCTACCCCTCGCCCGATCATCAAAGTATCTGCCAGTATATATATAGAAGTAACTAATGTGGCGCTTACAGACGGAAGCAGATATTTTCCAAAAAGCTTTTTTACCGGATCATCCAGCAGATTGTACTTCTGCACAGCCATTCTCCTTTCCAAATTATCCTCTTGATTTTTCATACTTGTTCCTTCCCATTGCCTGGGCAAAAGAATGGGACCAAAGAGGAAAAATTTCAGATTTTCCCTCGTCAGTCCCATTATTCTGGTCTGTTCTTTGCAGCCGGAGTTTGCCGCCTTTGGCCGTCAGCCAGCGCCCTTCTCCGCATTTTGCCCGCAAAACATAAAGATATATTAATTTTAGAAGCGGAATTTGTCCTCAAAATAAGCTTTCAGCTCAGTAATGGGAATTCTTACCTGCTCCATGGTATCTCTGTCACGGACAGTTACCGCATGATCTTCCTCAGAATCAAAATCGTAGGTTACGCAGAATGGAGTACCGATCTCATCCTGTCTTCTGTACCGCTTTCCAATATTGCCTCTGTCATCGAATTCGCAGTTAAAGTATTTGGAAAGCTCGGTGTATACTTTTTCGGCGCCTTCATTCAGTTTTTTGGACAACGGAAGCACGCCTACCTTTACAGGCGCAATCGCCGGATGGAAGTGAAGCACAGTACGCACATCTCCTTCTCCAATCTCCTCCTCATCATAAGCAGAGCACAGGAAAGCCAACGTTACACGGTCAGCGCCCAGTGACGGCTCAATAACATAAGGAATATATTTTTCCTTTTTCTCATCATCAAAATATGTCATATCCTGGCCGGAAACGTTCTGATGCTGAGTTAAGTCATAGTCTGTTCTGTCCGCGATTCCCCACAGCTCGCCCCAGCCAAATGGGAACAGGAACTCAATATCTGTTGTAGCCTTGCTGTAGAAGCTTAATTCTTCCTTCTCATGGTCTCTGACTCTCATTTCATCTTCCTTAATTCCCAGAGTCTTCAGCCAGTTGATGCAGAACTGCTTCCAGTAATCAAACCATTCCAGATCCGTATCCGGCTGGCAGAAAAATTCCAGCTCCATCTGTTCAAACTCTCTGGTACGGAAAGTAAAGTTGCCTGGAGTAATCTCATTGCGGAAAGATTTTCCAATCTGTCCGATACCAAAAGGAACTTTCTTTCTGGAAGTTCTCTGTACATTCTTGAAATTTACAAAGATACCCTGAGCAGTCTCCGGTCTTAAATATACCGTATTCTTAGCATCCTCTGTTACGCCCTGAAATGTTTTGAACATCAGGTTAAACTGACGAATATCGGTAAAATCATGTTTGCCGCAGCTTGGACAGCAGATGTTATGATCATCAATATACTTTTTCATCTCCTCCTGTGACCAGGCATCTACAGACCCTTCAATGGCAATGCCGTTCTCAGCCATATAGTCCTCAATCAGCTTATCGGCACGGAAACGCTCCTTGCAGGCCTTGCAGTCCATAAGAGGATCAGAAAATCCACCCAAATGACCGGAAGCAACCCATGTCTGAGAATTCATCAAAATAGCGCAGTCCACGCCTACGTTATATGGGCTTTCCTGAATAAACTTCTGCCACCAGGCCTTCTTTACATTATTCTTCAGTTCAACGCCCAGATTGCCGTAATCCCAGGTATTTGCCAGTCCTCCGTAAATTTCAGAGCCCGGATACACAAATCCTCTTGATTTTGCCAGACCTACAATCTTTTCCATTGTCTTTTCCATGATCTTAACCTCTCTTATTTAAATATAATGTAATTGATCCCCTCTGAAGTGCGGACTTTGTTGCTGCCCTCCAGTACACTGTTGTCCGAAACAAACCGGATCTCTTTCTCTGTATGGATGGTAACAGGCTGAGCCGAATCAATGACTGCCACCTGATAGTCCCCCTTTTTGGCAATTTCCTCCACGGAAACGGTCTTTTTGTCCGCTCCTTTCAGCCAGCTGCCTTCGTAGCCCATAATCTGGTCAGCCAGTTCTGTCACCGTACCGAAGGAAATGGAATTCACCTGGTTTTCCATATCCTGGGATGCGGCGGTAAAATCCACCATAGCCTGGGGGCTTCCGTACTCAAATACAAGCTCTGCCCGGCCTCCTTCAAGACTGCAGGAGGTGAGAGTTACGGCCTCCTGGCCGTACTCCTGATTAAATTCTGAAACCTTCTCCTCCGCAAAGGCCCGAAGACCTTCCTCTTTATAATAATCCTTCTGTTCAAAGGTATCTATTGTAGCCGTAGAAAGCTTTCCCTCTCCGCTGATATAGATGCTGCTGGACTCCGGCTCAAAGGCCTCCCCCGATCCCGCGCAGCCTGTCAGCATTCCGGCGGCCAGCGCGGCAGCCAAAACTGCCTTTATTTTTCTCATCTGCCTTCCTCCTGCTTCTGAACATATGAAAGCATTATATCAAATCACTGTTTCCATTTCAATACTTTATATCCTTCCCGTCTAAATCTCCCCGGACATTGCCTTTAAAATATCCAGGGAATGAAAATTCCTGTCTATAAACCGTCTTTTATTCTGTTCCACGCACCGGGAAAATTCCTCCATGACGGCAGGTGTCAGGGTAAAGGTATACAAATGCTCCACCGGTGAAAAAATCACATATTCCCAGGCGTAGGCAGCTGAGTCACTGACAGAATAGGGAGGCTTTTCCGTATATTCCCCTCCAATTACCATTGTTCTCAGCTCAAAAATCCGTCTTACCAGGGGATTGGGAAGGGATGGGGCCAGAAGCGCTTTCACAGACTGATACAAAAGTGTCAGAAGCTCCGTGCTCTCTATATTCTCCCTGGAATAGTAATCCGCCAGCTCCAGAAAGTAAGAGCCATAGCAGGCTCCTTCCATATCATAAGCAAGCTTTTCAAAGTAATTGACCACCTCGACAGAGTGAAGATTGTAGGCTTCCCTGCCTTCGTACAGGGAAAAGGTTCCCAGAACAAAGGGACGGCAGGCTGCCATCACCGAACTTCCCGGTCTCCTGGCTCCTCTGGCGAAAGCAGTAATCTTGCCTCTCTCCTTTGTAAAAATCACCAGTCTTTTATCCGCTTCCCCTGAAGGAGCAGCCTTAAGAACCATGCCTGACAGCCTTACGGTTTCTCTCACCCTTCATCACCAGCCCTAAATGTCTTTCTGATTGTATCCATAGTTTTTCATATACAGCTCGCTGTCACGCCACTCTTTCCGGACCTTGACCCACAGCTGAAGGTTCACCTTGGTATCCATGAGATTTTCAATCTCAACTCTGGCCGCTGACCCAATTTTTTTCAGCATTTTGCCGCCTTTTCCAATAATAATGCCTTTATGGGAATCCCTTTCGCATACAATGGTTGCCTCAATATCGATGATCCCATTGGGACGTTCCTTCATCTTCTCAATGGTTACAGCTATACCGTGTGGAATCTCATCATTTAAAAGCCGTAAAGCCTTTTCCCGAATCAATTCAGCCGCAATCTGTCTCATGGGCTGATCTGTGACCGTATCCTCGTCATAGTACTGCGGACCTTCCGGCAGATATTCATAGATCAGGTCCAGCATACGGTCTGTATTCTTATCCTTCAGGGCGGATACAGGGATAATTTCAGCAAAGGAACAGATATCTTTATAAGCGTCTATAAAGGCCAGAATTTCTTCCTGCCGTTTCACGGTGTCAATTTTATTGATTACCAGAATTACGGGAGTCTTTCCTTTGTTCAGCTCCTCAGCAATATGTCTTTCTCCCGCTCCAATATAGGTAGTAGGTTCTACCAGCCACAGAACCACATCCACCTCCCTCAGGGTATGCTCGGCCACATTCACCATATACTCTCCCAGACGGTTTTTGGCCTTGTGGATTCCGGGAGTGTCCAAAAATATGATCTGTCCTCTCTCGTCAGTATACACAGTCTGTATCCTATTTCTCGTGGTCTGAGGCTTATCAGATGTAATGGCAATCTTCTGCCCGATTAAATGATTCATCAAAGTGGATTTCCCCACATTAGGTCTTCCCACCAAAGCCACAAACCCTGATTTGTATTTGTTTTCCATGGGTTTCTCCTTTGTTTTAAGCATGGAACAGATTTTTTGTTTCTCCAAACATCTCTCTGTTCCCCTCTATTTTCTCTTCATTGCCAATGGCGCAGAGACTTCCCTGAGCCAGAATAGCCTCCACCACAGGAGACAGATTTCTGATATCCTCTGCCTGAGCAGACAGTACTTCCTCTCTCTCCTTCTTCATCATTGCGTCATCCACTCCGGACAGGTAAGCGGACAAACCTCTGCTTCCCCTGATGGACGGAGGAACAGGCGCATCCATATCGCTGATGGTTCCGATTACATATTTTGTCATATCTCTTGGCTCTACCTGGAAATTTTTCAGATAATCCACAATTCCCTCGTAGATCTCATTGGTTTCCCTCACATTTGGATCCCGATAGGAGGTAAAATAAGCTTCGCCGGAACGGCCGAATCCGCTCATGCAGCCGTAAGCGCCTCCTTTTACCCTTAAATTCAGCCACAAATAATCATAGCTTAAAATCACTTTCAGAATTCTTAAAGCCCCGGTATATTCAAATCCTTTTTCCCGGAAATTTCCGCATCTTGCCACATAATTAACCTGGGAAGCTGTCTTAAATCCTTCATTTCTGTTCTTTCTTTCAAACAGGAAAGGATAACGGCTTCCAGCCCCCTGGGGAAGAACATTGGTCAGTTTCTTAAGACCCTGCAAAAGGAGTTCATAGCCTTCCTTGTCCGCAGTATAGCTGACCAGCATATTTTCCTTGGTAAAAAGCTTCTCTGCCACCTGCTTCAGTCTCTGTGCCGTCTCGGCCTTCTTCGCCGGATAATTCTTTTCCAGCTGCTCCAGAAAACTGTAATATTCAATTCCTCCCGTAAGATCGCTGTAGGCCGCAGCCGGTGAAAAATAGGATGTAGCTCTGGATACTGCCGCGGAATGGGAAGCGCCTTCCAGCTTCATTCTGGCTCTGGATCTGGTCTCGCTGATCACCTCGCCCAGCCTTTTTTCATTGTCCAAAACAGAACGGGTAAGGATCTCCGCCAAAATAGAGAATCCAAAATCAATTTTGTCGTACAGCACCCGCACAGATGCCACAAACATCCCTTTCCAGTCCTCAGGGCTTTGCAGATTGGGGTAAGCCGTAACGCTGAAGCTGACTCCGCCGCTGTTCAAATGAATTTCACTGGTCAGATCTCCATAGGTAAAATTCTCTGTATCCACATATCCCAAAACCGATTTCAGCAAAGCAGCATAAGGCAGATCCTCCATAGGAAGAACAGAAGTATCAAACAATACTTTCAGATATCCTATTCCCGCTGTAAACATCTCATGGTGGATTACCTTAATTCCGTCTGCTTCCTTCTCCTCCCAGATAATCTTTTCTGCCTCCCGGCTGATATCGTCTCTTGACAGCATAGGAATCTTTTCCAGGTCACTCTGTGGAGACGGGGTTTCCTGATACGCCTTCAGCTCCCTGGTCTGAACAATTAAGTCTTTTACCTGCTCCGGCGTCAGCGAGGCTTTATAGGCCGCCAGCTTGGCCATTGTTTTCTCATCCTCTATGGCAGTCAGATTTTTCCTGGGGCTTACAATTACCACTGCCTCAAAGGGGTTGTCCAGAAGATAATCCCGAATAAGCTGTTCAAAATATCCTTCGTCCACTGCCTTTTTCAGGAAATCAAATGTCTGCTCATACTGAAGATGCATCATAGGATCTCCATCATAAAGCCAGCTGTCCATACACTGAAGTCCATACATCAGTCCCTTAGGGGCAGATCCATAATCCGCCTCCCGGTAGCGGAACTCATAATAATTCATTCCTGCCTTCAGGCTCTTTTTGTTAATTCCCTGATCCGCCAGCTTTCTTAAAGTTCCTTTTACCACAGCAAGGAACTCTCCCTTCTGCTCCTTGTCGGCATTCTTGGCCACAACGCTGAAGTAAGGCTGGAGAATTCCGCTTTCATATCCGCCCAGTATATCCTGCCCAATGCCCGCATCAATAAGGGCCTGCTTTAACGGAGCTCCTGGCGCGTCAAGAAGAGTGTATTCCAGAATCTGGAAAGCCACGTACAAAACCGGGTCTAAGTCCGTCCCAACGACTGTATTAACAGAAAGATAGGTGGCTTGCTCCTCAGATTCTCCCTCAGTAATAGAATAAAAAGCCTCTTCCTCAACAGGAGCTTCAAAAGATTTCTGAGGCGGAATCTGTGAATCAAGGATGATTTTTTCATAATGGCTCAAATATTCCTGATCCAGCCATTGAAGCTTCTCAGCCAGGTCCATGTCGCCGTACAGGTAAATATAACTGTTGGAAGGATGGTAATATCTTCTGTGGAAATCCAGAAACTGCTCATAAGTCAGATCCGGTATAAAGGCAGGGTCTCCCCCTGATTCCTGTCCATAGCAGTTATCAGGAAACAGTACCTTTCTGGTATAACGATCCAAAACTTCCTCAGGTGAAGAGAAGGCACCCTTCATCTCATTGTATACCACACCATTATAAATCAGCTCTCCATCTTCAGAATCCAGCTCATAATGCCATCCCTCCTGCATAAAGATTTTTTTCTCTTTATAAATGTTGGGATGAAATACCGCATCCATATACACATCCATCAGATTCTGGAAATCCTTGTCATTGCAGCTGGCTACAGGATAAACTGTTTTATCTGGATAGGTCATAGCGTTTAAAAAGGTGTTGAGAGATCCCTTTACCAGTTCCACAAAAGGATCCTTCACCGGGAATTTATCCGAACCGCACAGGGTACTGTGCTCCAGAATATGGGCTACTCCTGTGCTGTCAGAAGGCGGGGTCCGAAATCCAATGGAAAACACCTTATTTTCATCCTCACAGGAAACAGTAAAAATTCTGGCCCCGCTTTTTTTATGAACCAGCACCGTCCCTGTTCCGTTTAGCTCTTTTAATTCTCTCTGTTCCGTTACTTCATAAGCCTTAAGTTCTCTTAAATCCTTCATCTCTGTCATCTTCCTTTCCCGCCCCGCGCCCTGCGGAGCAAAAAGCTGTCTGTTCCTGTTGCTTTCTATCTATTTTACATATTGCCCACTAATTTATCTTTTAATATGGCCGCCGATTCCCTGACGCAGAAATGGAGAAAAAGCACTGGATCGGAAGGACAGGAAATGCCGTAAATATCAGGAATTCCCCACTTCTTTGCGATCTGCTCTGCCCGAAACACATGGAAATCATTGGTCAGAACCCCTATCCTTGCCGGTCTTTCCGGAACCTCCTCATAGGTTCCTGGTTCCATATGAACATGAACCGCCGACTGCTCCTGTCTCCTTTTCATCATATCCTCTTCAATGGCAATTTTGCTGTAAGCAATATTCTCCACTGTACTGGTAGACCTTGTCTCTAAAATCATTTTTCCAGGCTTCAGCCCTTTCACCTGTACCAAATAATCTTTCATAGCCTCTGCCTCACACACCGGCTCATTCTCTCCCTGTCCCCCTGAGAGCACAAGAATGGTATCGGGATTTTCCGCAGCATACTCGGCAGCTTTGTCCAGACGGCTTTTTAAAGACTTGGTGATTCCATCTTCCTTGACTCTGGCTCCAAGTACAATGAGATAATCCAGATTGGATGTGTCTCTTCCAGCCGCTCCTGTGAAAATAAGAAGCTCAATGACAGCGAAAATCACCACCCCTGTCAGACAAACCGTAACGGCTGAAACAGGCAGCCACAGCGGAAAACGTTCCCGGTGCCTGGGATAAATCTCCACTCCTGCTGCCATAAAAAAACATACGCCTGCCAGTACCAGCCACACAAAAGAAAAGGAGGTGGCAAAACCTGAGTAGGCCACAATAATGCCGTAGTAAATCACGCATCCAATAGCCAAAAAACCCAAAAACCAGGTCATAACTCTTCCTCCTCTCAGTTCTCCAATCTCTTCGTATTTAAAATTTTCCCTCTGTACCGCTTCAGAAAGAACAACTCCCCTCTGCCGGACAGGTCTTCTGCCCTATTATAGCAGATAAACCACATCCTGGCAAAGGGGAGTTGTTCTATTGCTCGCTCCTTCGCAGAATATCGTACACTTCCAGCTCACCTTCCAGTTCTACATAGAGAACCTGGAGGGGATGGGGCGCGCTTTCCTGGGTATTGCCCTCTTCATCATAGATTCCTTTTACCACAACTTCCAGATTTCTTCCGTCCGGCTTCATTACCTCAATCATTTCTCCCACAGAGAATTTGTTCTTCTGCTGGATTCTGGCAAAGCCCCGTCCGTCCACTTCTTCAATGGTTCCCAGATAAGTGTAGTTCTTCACATAGGTATTGCTGTCATAAATCTGAGCGGAGGAATCTGCCTTTCCAAAATAAAACCCAGTGGTAAATTCCCGATAGGTACACTTTCCAATCTCCGCCTTATACCAGTCCATATTCTGACGGTACAGCTCCTGGGATTTTTTGTAATCGTCAATGGCCTTTCGGTAGGTTCTGGCAACCGTAGCCACATACAGAGCTGTCTTCATTCTTCCCTCGATTTTGAAGCTGTCAATTCCCGCTTCAATCATCTCCGGAATATGCTCAATCATACACAGATCCTTCGAATTGAAGATATAGGTTCCTCTCTCGTTTTCATAAACGGGCATGTACTCTCCCGGACGCTTTTCCTCGACAATGGAGTATTTCCATCTGCAGGGATGAGTACAGGCTCCCTGATTGGCATCCCTTCCTACCATAAAATTGCTGAGAAGACATCTGCCGGAATAAGAAATACACATTGCTCCGTGAATAAAGCTTTCTATTTCCATGTCCTCTGGAATTCTGTCCCGGATTTCCCGGATTTCCTTTAAAGACAGCTCTCTGGCACTGACTACCCGCTTAGCTCCCAATTTGTGCCAGAACAGATAAGTTCCATAGTTGGTATTATTGGCCTGAGTGCTGATATGAAGTTCCATGTCAGGAAGGATTCTCCTGGCAATATCAAAAACTCCCGGATCCGAAATAATCAGCGCATCCGGACCAATGTCCTTTAATTCCTTAAAATATTCTTCCACGCCGGGAAGATCGTCGTTGTGAGCCAGAATATTGGCCGTAATATAAACCTTTACCCCTCTTTCATGGGCAAAGGCAATTCCTTCTTTGATCTCCTCATTGGTAAAGTTCTTCGCCTTAGCCCTCAGACCAAACGCCTCTCCTCCAATGTACACCGCATCTGCGCCGTAAACCACTGCGGTTTTCAAAACCTCCAGGCTTCCCGCAGGGATCAAAAGCTCTGTTTCTCTCATTTCATTTCCTCTCTAAGAACGCTTATGGTTACCCCATCCCCAATGGGCACCACACTGGTAACCAGGCTGTCCATGTGTTTTAATTCATATAAATATTCCCTCATCCGTCCATGGATGGTTCGGTTCCGCCTTTCCACCGCAAATCGTGACTCCACAATATCGCCATCCTGGAGGACATTGTCAGATATTAACATTCCCCCCGGACTTAAAAGCTGAAGAATCCTTGGAAGCCAGCCTAAATACTGGCCTTTGGCCGCATCCATAAAAATCAGGTCAAAGGGACCGGAAAGGGTTTTGAGAATCTCCTGGGCATCTCCTTCTAAAAGATGAATTCTTTCTTCCTCTCCCGCCCGTCTGAAATTCTCTCTTGCCTGAGGAATTCTCTTCTCATACTTCTCAATGGTGGTTATGGAACATTCCCTTGGCATCACCTGGGCCATCAGAAGAGCGGAGTACCCAACGGCTGTGCCCACTTCCAGAATGGCCTGGGGCCTTTTCGCAGCCACAAGGGTCTGCAAAAGGGCCGCTGTCTCTTCTCTTATAATGGGAATGTAATTTTTTCTGGCCTCTCTGGCTATCTCCTCCAAAAGCGGGCCTCTGTCCCGCTCCAGGGAATGAATATAGTCTGTAATTCTCTCCCCTACTATCATTCTTCTTCCTCTTGTTTTGTATTCTCATCCATAATCTGAAGGATCTCCCTGGGAGTCATAGAGGGGCTTAAGGTGTAAGTCCCCGGATTCACATCGTAGCTGAAGAAAAGAGACTGGGCCACAAAGGACGCCTCTCCGGCAATCAGCCCCTGATCCGTCAGCTGGCTGGCTGCCTGAAATACATCTGTCCCCTCCTCAATGGTAACCGTCATATCAGTCTCCGACTCCGGATCTGCTGCCGGGGCATAGAAAATATCGTGGCCAAAGGCATACCCGGCAGTAACCCCTTCATAGAGCAGCATAATTACCAGGGCGTAGACAATGAGCCTGCCTGCCACCCCGATAATGACCCCCGTTATTTTATTGATCTCCTTTGCTGTGGGACTCATGGCGTTCCTTCCTTCCATTATGGAAATCCTGAATCAATTATACCTCCATAATAATAGGCAGAATCATAGGATTTCTCTTCATGCGCTTCCAGAGGAAATCGCTTAAGCTGTCTCTGATAATATTTTTAATCTTACCCCAATCGTTGACATGGCGGTCCAGACAGTCAGCTACGGCATCGCTGACTACAGCCCTGGCATCCTCCATCAGATCCTCTGACTCTCTTACGTAAACAAATCCTCTGGATACAATATCCGGTCCGGCTAAAAGCTGATTGCTGTACTTCTCCAAAGTAAGCACAACCACAATAATGCCATTCTGGGCCAGATTCTGACGGTCACGAAGGACAATATTGCCAACATCGCCAACTCCAAGTCCGTCTACCAAAATGCCGCCGGACTGAACGTGTCCCACAATATCCCAGGATTCTTCATTTAACTCCACCACATCGCCGGAAGACATGATAATAACATTCTCCTTGGGAATTCCCATGGCTTCCACAACTTTTTTCTGTGCCATCAGATGGCGGTATTCTCCGTGCACAGGAATGGAATATTTGGGGCGTGTCAAAGCATACATCAGTTTAATCTCTTCCTGGCAGGCATGGCCGGATACGTGAGTATCCTCGCAGATTACCTCCGCGCCTTTCATGGACAGCTCGTTAATAACCTTAGAAATAGCCTTCTCATTGCCTGGAATAGGACTGGAGCTTAAAATCACTACATCATTTGGCTTAATAGAAACTTTCTTGTGGGTACTGCTGGCCATTCTGGATAAAGCAGCCATAGACTCACCCTGGCTTCCTGTGGTAATCAAAACCGTCTGCTCATCTGGATAGTTTTTCAGATGATCTATGTCAATAAGCGTTCCCTCAGGAATATTAATATATCCCAGTTCACTGGCCGTTCCTATTACATTTACCATGCTGCGGCCTTCCACCACAGCCTTTCTGCCGTATTTGGCCGCTGAGTTGATAATCTGCTGCACCCGGTCTACATTGGAGGCAAAGGTTGCCACAATAATTCTGTTGTTCTTATGATCAGAGAAAATATTGTCAAAGGTTCTGCCCACAGTGCGCTCGGAAGGAGTAAAACCAGGGCGGATGGCATTGGTACTGTCACACATAAGGGCCAGCACGCCTTTTTTTCCAAGTTCGGCAAACCGTTCCAGATTGGCAGGTTCTCCAAAAACAGGGGTATAATCAATTTTAAAGTCTCCCGTATGAAGAATCACTCCCGCCGGCGAGAAAATAGCCAGAGCGGATGCATCGGCAATACTGTGATTTGTCTTAATGAATTCAATTCTGAAGCAGCCCAGATTAATGGACTGGCCATGACGGATTACCTTTCTCTTAGTGTTTTTTAACAGATTATGCTCTTTTAACTTATTTTCAATGAGGGCAATGGTCAGTTTTGTTCCGTACACAGGAACATTGACCTCCTTAAGAATGTAAGGAAGGGCGCCGATATGATCCTCATGTCCGTGGGTGATAACAAATCCCTTAACCTTATCAATGTTCTGCTTCAAATAAGTTACATCAGGGATAACAAGGTCAATTCCAAGCATGTCATCACTTGGAAAGGCCAGGCCGCAGTCCACCACAATAATACTGTCCTCATATTCAAAGGCAGTAATGTTCATACCGATCTGTTCCAGTCCCCCTAAGGGAATAATCTTTACTTTTCCGTTGTTGTTCTGTTTTTTCAATCTATTACCTCCATCTTCGTTATTTTCCGTTCTCCTCTTCCATCTCCTGGAGGCACTCTCTGCAGTACCCATACAGCTTTACTTCATGATCCGTCACCTGAAAGCCTCTGGAGTCCCAAAGAGCCTGTTCCAGGGTATCCAAAAGATCCCCTTCAAAAGAAAGGACTTTGCCGCACCGGCTGCAGATAGCATGATGATGATGATGTCTGGATTTATCTCCTGAATCGCCTAATTCATATCGGGCGTATCCATCGTCAAAGCTGACCTTATCGATCACCTGAAGCTCTACCAGCACCTGAACCGTCCGGTATATGGTGGCAAGGCCGATCTCAGGATCCTCCTGCCTGGCCAGACCATAGATATCCTCCGCAGTCAGATGCTCACCTGGATGGCCCGCCATAATCTCCAGCACAAGCAGCCGCTGACTGGTCACCTTAAGCCCCTTTTCCCGGAGCATTTCTTTAAAAACTTCCTGATCCATATAAAGTCCCTCTATCATCTATCTTTTATTTCTCAATTGCTACATCTGCTCCGTCTAACAGCTCGGAAAATATTTTAAATAAATAATCTATCTCGTTATCATCTTCTACAAACTCGTACACAGCTTCCGTATCCTCCTGCTGTGATAAGTCCTTTAAGATGTAACATTCTCCTTCTTCGTCCTCCGGCACATCTGTCACCAGAAGATAATTGATTCCGCTGATCCTGGTCTCCTCCAGAACATAAAAATCAACTGTTTCACCTGAATCCGCTGTAAATGTAATTTTCTTATCTTCCTGATTCATTGGTCTCCTCCATCTTCTTTCGATCCAGATAAGACTGAAGAATAAATCCTGCCGCAATTTTATCAATAACTGCCTTCCGGTTTTCTCTTCTTACTCCCGATTCCATAAGAATCCTCTCAGAAGAAACCGTAGACAGCCTCTCATCCCATAAAATCACAGGCAGTCCGGTTCTCCTCTTCAGCATTTCCCCAAACTCCTCTGTCTTTCTGGCCCGTTCTCCTTCCGTATTGTTCATATTCTTAGGATACCCCAGAACGATCGTTTCAATCTGGTATTCTTTTATCAAAGCCTCTATTCTTGCGCAGGTTTTCCTCAGCTTATTCTCTGACTCCCGGACAATGGTTTCCACCCCCTGGGCAGTAATGCCTAATGAATCAGACACTGCTACTCCTACAGTCTTTGATCCGTAATCCAATCCCATGATTCTCATATTCACTTTTCTTCGCACCAAAATAAAGCTGGTTATTGGCCAACTATATTTCCCTTTCTTTTCATCCAACTGTTTTCTGATTTTCTGTACGATAAAACAAACTGTCAGATTCCGTCTCTTCACTTCATCTGACAGCCGTCACTCAGAACTTTCTATCCCTGTATCCCGTTTACTTCAGCTTAGTATCAATGTATACTGCCATAAGCTCTTCCAGAATCTCATCCCGTTCTACTTTCATAATAAGGCTTCTGGCGTTCTTGTGGCTGGTAATATAGGTAGGATCCCCGGACATAATATAGCCCACAATCTGGTTGATGGGATTATACCCCTTCTCTGTCAGGGCAATATAGACCTGCTCCAGAACCTGGCTCACGTCCAGCTTATTCTCCTGTACTGTATTAAAAAATTGTGTGTTATGAATATCGCCCATGTCTATCACGTCCTTTAACTGTTCTTCTCTATTCTAAACCAAAATCAGTATTTCGGCAAGGAAAAATTATAATTACTTTCGTCTGCCTTCATTCTCAACACTGCAAAGCACAATTTCATCGTTAAGCATTTCTGTAAGAACGCCCGTTATCATGGTTCCCTTGGCGTCAGAACCGCAGGGAGCTGCTACCTTCACATACTCTCTGGTATGTCCCAGCATGTACGTGACGCCGTTCCACTGAAACGGCTCTTCCAGAAGAATGGTCTCTTTTTTGCCAATGAAACTTTTTCTGTACTCCAGAGACATCTTTTGTTCCAGCTCCAGAAGCACTCCGCTTCTTACATTCTTCACCTGCTCCGGAATCTGATTTTCCATAGAAGCAGCTCTGGTTCCCTCTCTTTTCGAATATTTAAAGACATGCATCTCATAAAAATGCACTTTTTCCAGGAATTTTTTTGTAATCTCAAATTCCTCCTCTGTCTCTCCCGGGAAACCGACGATCACATCTGTGGTAATAGCCGGATTTTCAAAATATTTTCTCAAAATACGGCAGCCTTCCAAGTATTCTTCCGTTGTATAGCGGCGTTTCATCCGCTTTAAAGTTTCATCACATCCGCTTTGAAGCGACAGATGGAAATGCGGGCAAAATTTTGGAAGCTGTGACAGCGCTTTGGCAAACTCCTCTGTAATAATTCTTGGCTCAAGAGAACCCAAACGGATTCTCTCAATTCCCTGAATCCCATGTACCCCCTCTATCAGTTCCAAAAGGCCTGTTTTTTCCTCTTCCAAATCCAGCCCATAGGAGCTTAAATGGATTCCCGTAAGCACCACCTCCTGGTAGCCGGCCTGTGACAGCTGTCTGATCTCCTCCCATACTTCTTCCGGCATTCTGCTGCGAACCCGGCCTCTGGTATATGGAATGATACAGTAGCTGCAGAATTGATTGCATCCATCCTGAACTTTTATGAAAGCTCTGGTGTGATCTGCTATTTTGCGGATGGAAAGCTTTTCATATTCCCTTGTCTTTCCAATTTCAATCACCCGCTCCATCTTTCCATTGCCGCAGGAAAAATATTCCTCCAGCATTTGCGGAAGTTCCGCCTTCTTATTATTTCCGATAATCAGGTCTACCGCCCCGTCCTTTTTCAGTTCCTCTCCTGCTGACTGCACATAGCAGCCCGCCGCTACTACCACAGCAGAAGGATTCAGCTTTTTCGCCCGGTGAAGCATCTGTCTGGATTTGCGGTCAGCAATATTGGTCACAGAACAGGTATTTATAATATACACATCCGCGGCCTGATTAAAAGGTACAATTTCATATCCTGCCTCTTCCAAAAGCTGCTGCATAGCTTCTGTCTCATAGGCGTTTACTTTACAGCCCAGGTTGTGCAGTGCTGCTTTTCTCATTTTCTCTCTCCAATCTGAATAAACCGAATATTTATCTAATTTTACCATTGACTTTTATATAATTAACCTATAGTATTAACTTGAAAACGACGGGAAGTGGTATTCCCTGACAAAAAGAACTCAAGGAGGTTTTTCTTATGAAAACTGTTCGCATTTCTCTGAACTCTATTGACAAAGTAAAATCCTTTGTAAATGATTTGACAAAATTCGACACTGACTTTGATTTAGTATCCGGCAGATATGTCATTGATGCCAAATCCATCATGGGTATTTTCAGCCTGGATTTATCCAAGCCAATTGATCTGAATATCCATGCTGAGAGCAATGTAGACGACATTTTACATACACTGGCTCCATATATTGTTGACTAATCGCCTACTCAGAAAAGCTTCCGAAGCCTTTGGATTCGGAAGCTTTTTTTGCCTCAAAGGCAGGTCTGTTCCAAAAAGAGCAGATCCATTAACACCAGATTTTCTCTACAGTATTAACTGCAGTTTCTACCAGCTCATCAATTCTTTCCTTAAGATTCTCCTCAGACCGCTCAATCATCTTAAGATTGGGCTTTGTCACCGGATGTTTTGCCACGAAAATGGTACAGCAGTCCTCAAAAGGCTGAACAGAAGTCTCATAGGTACCGATTTTCTCCGACACATCTACGATTTCCTGTTTATCAAAACCGATTACCGGACGGAATACAGGCATCGTACAAGCCGCGTCTGTAGCAGCCAGAGACTGCATGGTCTGAGAAGCCACCTGACCGATGCTTTCACCGGTAATAAGCCCCATAGCGCCGCTTTCCTTGGCAAGGCGCTCCGCAATCCGCATCATATACCGTCTCATAATAATGGTCAATTCTTCGTGAGGGCACTGATCATAAATATACAGCTGAATGTCTGTAAAATTCACTATATGAAGACGAATGGGCCCGGAATATCTGGACACCAGTTTTGCCAGGTCAATTACTTTCTGCTTAGCTCTGTCACTGGTGTATGGCGGTGCATGGAAGTAGACCGCCTCTATCTTCACTCCTCTTTTTGCAATCATATAGCCTGCCACCGGACTGTCAATTCCTCCGGATAAAAGAAGCATGGCTTTTCCGTTGGTTCCCACCGGCATTCCTCCAGGTCCGGGAATAACCCTGGAGTAAATATTGATTCTGCTTCTTACCTCCACATGAAGAAGCACCTGAGGATTATGAACATCTACCTTGGTGTCAGGAAAACGGGTGAGAATCACCTCTCCCAGATCCCGGTTGATCTGTTCAGAAGTAACAGGATATTTTTTATTTCCTCTTCTGGCAAATACTTTAAATGTGAAGTGCTTGTCCTCATAAACCTCATCTACATACTTTGCCACCTGCTCCTTCAGATCCTCGTAGCCATTGTCATCCACCTGGACCATGGGACAGATTGCCGCGATACCGAAAATTTTCTGCAGCGCATCTACTGTCTCATCAAAATCGTACTCTCCTTCTGCTGTGGCGTAAATTCGTCCTGATTCTTTGGTAACAGTAAATTCTCCCTCTACTCTTTTTAAAGCATGGCGGATATGAGTTACCAGGGCATCCTCAAAAAGATAGCGGTTCTTCCCTTTTACGCCGATTTCCGCGTACTTTATTAAAAACGACTTATATTGCATATAGAATTCCTTTCATTTATCCCCGCTGATACCGTCTCAGAACCGGCAGCAGCTGTTTCAGTGTTTCAATACAGTAATCGATCTCTTCCTTTGTGTTAAATATACTGAAGCTGAATCGAATGGTGGAGTCCAAAAGCTCCGGCTTTACACCGATTCCCTTTAAGGTTCCGCTGATAGCCGGGTGATTGGAAGAACAGGCTGAACCTGAGGACACATAAATTCCCTTATCCTCCAGGGCGTGAAGCAGAACCTCGCTTCGGCAGCCCCCAAAGCTGGCACTGACAATCTGCGGAGCCGATTCCT
The DNA here is from genome assembly GCA_019114305.1 of Candidatus Hungatella pullicola. GTDB lineage: Bacteria > Bacillota > Clostridia > Lachnospirales > Lachnospiraceae > Hungatella_B > Hungatella_B pullicola. The sequence continues at coordinate 21,298 of DXFU01000057.1, forward strand.
CTCCCCGATAGCTGTTAACCGTACAGCCTTCAATTTCTCCCAGACGCTCAATCATATAATCCTTCAGATCACAGATTTGTTTTACCTTTTCACTGTGATTGGTATACATCTCCTTGGCTGCCGCTCCCAGTCCCCCTATTCCGGGAACATTCTCCGTGCCGGAGCGAAGGCCCCTCTGCTGTCCGCCGCCGTATATAAGCGGTCTGATCTTTACCTTTTCGTCAATATACAGAAATCCTGTGCCCTTTGGAGCGTGAATCTTATGACCGCTGACAGACAAAAGATCAATTCCCTGTTTCTTAGGACGGATTGCATATTTCCCGTAGGCCTGGATAGCATCTACATGAAATACAGTTTGGGGATTATGCTGCTTTACAATTTTGCTGATTTCCTCTATCGGCTCCACTGCCCCCACCTCGTTGTTCACGTACATAACCGAAACCAAAATAGTCTCAGGCCTTAACGCTTCCTTCATCTCCTCCAGACTGATGTGCCCTCTGGAATCCACAGAAAGAAAGGTCACTTCAAATCCCTGTTCCTCCAGGTATATCAAAGGGTTGTATACGGAAGGATGTTCAATCTTGGTACTGATAATATGGTTTCCTCTCCGTCTGTTTGCCATGGCGGTCTCAATGAGAGCCATATTATTGGATTCGGAGCCTCCTGATGTAAAGACAATCTCCTTAGGAGATACCTTTAAAGTGGAGGCAATAATCTCCGCCGCTTTTTTTACATACTGTTCTGCTTCCATCCCTTTTCTGTGTCGGGCGGATGGATTTCCATAGTCCTCCGTCATCAGCTTAACAACAATGTCCTTCACAGAGTCCAAAACCTTTGTGGTAGCCGAATTATCAAAATATACTTCCATTTTTCCTCCATATGCGGCCGCAGCCAGGCTAATTCTCCAGCTGAAACATGAGAACAGACAAAACTGCCATTCCCGCGGTCTCAGTTCTCAGAATCCGCCTGCCCAGAGTAATGGGAACTGCTCCCATCTCCCTGGCCGCTGTAATTTCCTCTTCTTCAAATCCACCTTCCGGGCCAATAAAAATTCCTACCGTCATCCCCGGCTGAATTTTCTGCAGTATCTCCTTTGTCTCCTTCATTCCTTCCTGATGTTCAAAGGGAATGAGGGCCATATCCATCTTGCCGGCTTCTTTTAACGCCTGAGCAAAGCCTGTCACCGGACTGATCTCAGGAATGATCCTTCTTCCCGACTGCTTGGCCGCACTTTCAGATACCGCCTGCCAACGGCGCCGCTTGGACTCCTCCTTTTTGGCATCCAGCTTCACTACCGTTCTTTTGGTTTCCACAGGGACAATCCTGTATGCTCCCAGTTCCACAGCCTTCTGGATAATCCACTCCATCTTATCGCTTTTAGGCAGTCCCTGGTACAAAACCAGCCTTCCTGGAAGTTCTGTTGTGTCTTCCTCCTTAAAAAGGATAGCAGCCTCCACTGCCTGGCTGGTAAGACGTTCTATCCTGCAGCGGTAGTCTTCTCCGCTGCCGCTGCTGACAAGAATCTCCTCTCCCGGATGCATCCGAAGGACATTTTTCATATGATTCACATCTGAACCTGTTATGATAACAGAATCTGCCCCAATCTGTTCCCCGCTTACAAAAAAATGATACATAGCCTTACCGCTTTCTCACTGTAATAGATACCCAATCATTCTGTCTGGTAACTTCTACCAGCTCAAAAGCAGGGTTTTCCTTAAAGGCATCCAAAACTGCCTGTTCCTTTGTGTTGATAATTCCCGATGTAATAAAAATTCCGCCTGTTTTCAGATGTACAGCGATTTCTCTCTGGAGAGGGATAATAACATCTGCCAGAATATTGGCAACCGCCAGGTCATATGATTCGTATCCCACCTGATCCTGTACCTGTTTATCATCAATAATATTTCCCTGAATGACCGTAAAACTTTCAGAAGAAATATCATTGGCCTCCATATTCTCCCCCACTGCCGTAATGGCATTCTCATCCAGGTCTGTTCCCAGCACCTGTTCTGCCCCCAGCTTCAAAGCAGTAATCCCAAGAATTCCGCTTCCTGTTCCTACATCCAAAAGCACAGTCTGATCTGTCACATACTTTTTCAGCTGACGAATGCAGAGCTGAGTGGTCTCATGCTGTCCGGTTCCAAACGCGGTTCCCGGATCAATCTGAATAAGCAGTTTGTCCTTATGCTCCTGCGGAATGTCCTCCCAGGTGGGTTTAATGAGAATGTCGTCTACAGTAAAGGGCTTAAAATATTCCTTCCAGTTGTTAATCCAGTCCTTATCCTCAGTCTCCCCGCAGACAATGGTTCTCTCTCCAAGATCTGCAAACTGAGCCAGCTCATCAAGGCCCTCTTCCACCTTTTTAAGAATCTCCTCTGTATTCACATCGTCATCTAAGTAAAAGCTTACCTTTGCCACTCCGTTATCCGGGGGAAGCTCCGGAAGAATGTCTATAAACATCCCCTTTGTTTCTGCCTCTGTCAGAGGAACATTATCCTCAATTTCAATTCCCTCAATTCCAATCTCGTCAAACATACTGCTGACCAGATCCACCGCCTCTGTGGTTGTAGTCAGGGTAAATTTTTTCCACTTCATATTCCGTTCAATCCTTCCCAATTCTGTTTTTTGTATCTGAGCATTCCGCTGATACATCAAAATCTTAACTGCTGATTTTACTTCTCACGTTCTTTTTCTCCCTGCATATGGAAGGCCGGAGAAAACCTCATGTTATCATAGCATAGATTAAAGCCGGTTGCAATATAAAAAGCCGCCAAGATCCATCTCATAAGATCTTGACGGCTGTCTGCCGGTGTATTTAACCAATTATTTGAAAAAGCCTTTCTTTTTATGCTTTTCCTCTGTATAAACTCCGCCCATGGCTTCGTCAAATTTTCTCAGGGCCTCCTTCTGGGCTTCGTTCAGCCGCTCCGGCACCTGAACAACCAAAGTGACGAAGTGATCGCCCCGAACGGCGCGGTTCCTCAGTGACGGTACGCCCTTGCCCTTCAGACGGATCTTTGTATCGGTCTGAGTTCCTGGCTTCACATCATACTCTACCTCTCCGTCTACAGTCTTAATACGGATAGGACCGCCCAATGCCGCTTTGGCAAAGGAAATGGGCACAGTGGAATAAATGCTTGTGTCCTGGCGTTTAAAGATAGGATGACTGGATACAACTGCCTCCACCAGAAGGTCTCCTCTCTCTCCGCCGTTAGTTCCCGGTTCACCTGCTCCTGCCAGCCGAACGCTCTGTCCGTTGTCAATTCCCGCCGGAATATTTACTTTAAATTTCTTTCGTCTGGTCACATAGCCGGTTCCATAACAGTCCGGACATTTTTCCTTAATAATCTTACCGGTACCGCGGCAGTCCGGACAGGTCTGAACATTCTGCACCTGTCCAAAGAAAGACTGCTGAGTATACATAATCTTTCCTTTTCCGTTACATTTCGGACAGGTAACAGGACTGGTGCCTGCCTTAGCTCCTGTTCCGTGACAGGAAGCACATTCTTCTTTGTAATTTATCTCGATTTCCTTCTCACAGCCGAAAATCGCTTCCTCAAAGGTGATTCGGATGCTGGTTCTTACATTGGCTCCGCGGGATGGACCATTGTAACGAGTACTGCTTCTCCGTCCGCTGCCAAAAATATCTCCAAAAATATCTCCGAAAATATCTCCCATATCCGCGCCGGAAAAATCAAAACCGCCAAAGCCGCCGGCACCGCCGCTTCCATCAAAAGCCGCTGATCCAAACTGATCATACTGGCGTCTCTTTTCCGGATCGCTTAAGACACTGTAAGCTTCTGAGGCCTCTTTGAATTTTTCCGCAGCCACGGCATCTCCCGGGTTCGCGTCAGGATGGTATTTTTTTGCCAAAGCCCTGTAGGCCTTCTTTATGGCTGCGTCATCTGCATCCTTGGAAACACCCAGGACTTCATAATAATCTCTTTTCTCTGCCATCTTAGGTCTGCCTTTCCATTCATAACTATAATCAAACAGGTTTTCCCGCCTACAGTTGGCGGTTGGCGGCCTGCGCCGCCAGTGTACATTGATCCAACGTACAACGGCGGAAAAAGTGCTGTATTGCTACAACACTTTTCCCCAAGTCCTGTCAACAGACATTTTATACTTCTTTATAGTCGCCGTCAACCACATCGCTGTCCTGATAGGAAGTGCTGCCGCCTGCCGCGCCTGCATCAGAGCCTGCGCCCTGAGTTCCAGCCTGAGACTGAGCTGCTTCATAAACCTTAGCGAACAATGCCTGAGCACTGTTCATCAGTTTCTCCTTGCCAGCCTTAATATCCTCAATCTGGGCATCTGTCATTTCGTCAATAGGAGCTCTGTTAATTGCCTCTTTTAAAGCGTTTAAGTCGGCTTCTACAGCAGCCTTGTCATTGGCATCAATCTTATCGCCAACTTCCTGAAGAGCCTTCTCTGTCTGGAATACCATAGAGTCAGCATCGTTTCTGGCATCAATTCCCTCTTTACGCTTCTTATCCTGAGCTTCGAACTCAGCAGCTTCTTTCACTGCTTTCTCAATATCCGCATCAGACATGTTGGAGCCGGAAGTAATGGTAATATGCTGTTCTTTACCGGTTCCCAGATCCTTTGCAGATACATTTACAATACCGTTGGCATCAATATCAAAGGTAACTTCGATCTGAGGAACACCTCTTCTTGCTGGTGGAATTCCATCCAGACGGAACTGTCCAAGGGTCTTGTTGTCTCTGGCGAACTGTCTCTCGCCCTGTACTACATGAATATCAACTGCTGTCTGATTATCAGCCGCTGTTGAGAAGATCTGGCTCTTCTTTGTTGGAATTGTTGTATTTCTCTCAATCAGTCTGGTGGCAACACCTCCCATAGTCTCAATAGACAGAGACAGAGGAGTTACATCCAGAAGGAGGATATCGCCTGCGCCTGCATCTCCGGCCAGCTTACCGCCCTGAATACTTGCACCGATTGCAACACACTCATCAGGATTCAGTGACTTGGAAGGTTCCTTGCCTGTCAGCTGTTTTACCTTTTCCTGTGCAGCCAGCATACGTGTGGAACCGCCCACTAACAGTACCTTGCCAAGATCAGCAGCTGTAATGCCTGCGTCTCTTAAAGCATTCTGAACAGGAATAGCTGTTCTCTCAATAAGATCCAGCGTCAGTTCATCAAATTTGGCTCTTGTCAGATTCATATCAAGATGCTTTGGACCTTCTGCTGTTGCTGTAATAAATGGAAGGTTGATATTGGTTGTAGTGGAGGAAGACAGTTCTTTCTTAGCCTTCTCAGCAGCTTCTTTCAATCTCTGCATAGCCATCTTATCGTTGGAAAGATCTACGCCTTCTGCCTTCTTAAATTCATCTACCATCCACTGAGTAATACGGTTATCAAAATCATCGCCGCCCAGATGTGTATCGCCGTTAGTAGAAAGAACCTCGATAACGCCGTCACCAATCTCGATGATGGACACATCAAAGGTACCGCCGCCTAAGTCGTATACCATAATCTTCTGCTCTTTCTCATTGTCAAGGCCGTAAGCCAAAGCTGCGGCTGTAGGCTCGTTAATAATACGCTTTACATCAAGGCCTGCAATCTTACCGGCATCCTTGGTTGCCTGACGCTGGGCATCGTTAAAGTAAGCAGGAACTGTAATAACAGCCTCAGTTACTTTCTCACCCAGATAAGCTTCTGCGTCTGCTTTCAGTTTCTGAAGAATCATAGCAGAAATCTCCTGAGGAGTATAATTCTTTCCGTCAATAGCTACCTTGTAATCTGTACCCATATGTCTCTTAATGGAAGAAATGGTTCTCTCTGCATTGGTTACAGCCTGACGCTTTGCAGGTTCTCCTACCAGTCTCTCACCATTCTTTGTAAAAGCAACGATGGACGGTGTTGTTCTTACGCCCTCGCTGTTTGGAATAACAACTGGCTTGCCGCCTTCCATAACGGCTACACAGCTGTTGGTTGTACCTAAGTCAATACCTATAATCTTGCCCATAGTTTTTTCCTCCTATAAATATGAACGTCTTATTTAGTTATATCTGAACTTTCCTCAGAAGAATAGATTTCTTCTTAAGAAATGGGAATGTCAGCAACCTTCTAGTTAGCTACCTGAACCATAGAGTGGCGAACCACAGTGTCCTTGTAAGTATATCCTTTCTGCAGTTCCTGAGCAACAATATTCTCTCCCAGGTTTTCATCCTCAATATGCATCACAGCGTTGTGGAAGTTTGGATCAAAGGGCTGACCAACTGCCTCAATGGCTTTTACTCCGGCATCCTCCAAAGTTTTCATCAGCTGTCTGTATATCTTTTCCATTCCATCTGCAAAGGCGCTTTCCTTCTCCTCTTCAGGAACAGCTGCAAGGCCTCTCTCAAAATTGTCTACTACCGGAAGAATTTTCTCAATTATATCCTTTGCTCCAATTTCAAACATGGCTGATTTTTCTTTTTCAGTTCTTTTTCTGTAATTATCAAACTCCGCCATGGTTCTCTGAAGTCTGTCAGTCAATTCCTCAATTTTTAAATCCTTGGAATCTTTCTTTTCCTTTTTCTTTCCGAAAAAGCCTTTTTTCTCTTCTTCAGCCTCTTCCGTTTCTTCCTGTGAAACTGAATTCTGTGCTATTTCTTTTTCTATTTCTTTTTCCAAAGAGCTTTCTGCATCTTCCTTGAGAGCTTCTTCCACCAGCTCTTCTTCAATTCTGTCTTCTACACTACTCAATGTTCTTCCCTTCACCTTTCATCTTTTTTCAGGATCGCGTCAAGCTGCATCATGAGATTTTTCAAAGTATTCAGCACTTTTTCATAATCCATTCGCTTAGGTCCTATAATACCAATGGTTCCGCGAAGTCCCTCGCCCAATTCATAATTGGCGGTTACAATGCTGCAGTCTTTCATTGTCTGAACAGGAGTCTCATCGCCGATGTAGACCTGAATTCCTGAACTGCTCTCAGAGTCGTTCACATCTTTTACCAGCTCCTGCAAAAGTTCCTTCTGCTCAAGAGTTCCGATCAGCCTGCTGGCATTCTCGCCATCGCTCAGTTCCGGATACTTGAAAATATTAGTCGCTCCGCTGGTATAAATCTTAAGGTCCTCATCATCGGCCCGTATGGCTTCAGCAACCTCTGTCAAAACCTTATCCACCACTTCGCTGTGAATTCCTGCCTGTTCCTTCAGTCTGCTGATTACCTCCAGGTTAATCTCCTCAATGGTCAGACCGTTTAAAGCGCTGTTCAGAAGAATGTTAAGATTCAAAAGTCCTTCGTCACTTAACTGCTGGCTGATGGGAATCATGGTATTCTTAATCAGATTGCCTTCCACCACAATTACCACCAGAAGCCGTTCCTCGTCAACCTTGGACAGTTGTATAAACTTAAGCTTAGTTCTGTGGTACTGAGGAGCGCTGATCATTGCGGCGTAATTGGTATTCTGAGCCAGAACCTGGGCCATCTGCTTTAAGAGAAGCTCTACCCGGTCTACCCGCTTCAGCATTAAATCTTTAATTTCTGTGACCTCATCTTCCTTCTCCTGCATGATCTGGTCTACATAAAAACGATAGCCTTTGTCGGATGGAATCCTGCCTGCTGACGTATGGGGCTGAATAATATATCCTAATTCTTCCAGATCCGACATCTCATTCCGGATGGTGGCTGAACTTAAATTCAAATCCGTATACTTGGAAATGGTTCGTGAGCCAACCGGCTCTCCTGTCTCCAGATAAGTTTTTATAATTGCCTTCAGTATAGTAACCTTTCTGGCATCCAACATATCCTTATCTTCCAATTGGCCACACTCCTTTCTGAGATCTTTTGTTAGCACTCAACAGTTAGGAGTGCTAACATCTACATTTCATAATATATTCTTTTTTTTTCCTTTTGTCAATAGCATCCTCTAAAAATATTTCACGTTTTTTCAAAAAATATCCTCTTTTTTTATGGGTAAAAAACCAAGACTTCAGGAACAATCTCTTTTTTGTATTCAAATTATGTGACGAACTATAACATTTATTACAATTCTGCAGTTATTTTATATTGACTTTTAACATTTTTGTAATATAATGAATCTCAGGTAGAAACATACTGTTAATAGGTACAGATATAAATAGGATTACAGCATACCATTGAGATTGAGAGGAAAACCATGAGATTACTTTCCAGACACAAAATGGCGGTTGCCGCGGCAACATTTTTGGGAACCCTTTTATTATCCACTTCCGCTTTTGCTTCCGAGGAAGTCCCTGGACCGGGAAAAACGCCCTCCCATGAGACTGAAGAAACACAAATCGGACCGGGAATCCAGCCGGAAGACCAGGCCCTTAATGGGGAAATTTCCCAAGAAACAGATGCGGACGCTTTAGAAACAGAATCGCTGGGGGTTTTTACCACAAGCGGATACTGTAATTGCGACAAATGCTCCGGCGGGAATAATCTCACCTTTGCGGGAACGGTTCCCCAGGCAGACCATACGGTTTCTGCCGATCCCGATGTGCTTCCCATTGGAACCAAAATCTTAATTGACGGCGTTGTCTATACCGTTGAAGATATTGGAAGCTCTGTTGACGGCAATAAAGTGGATATTTATTATGGAAGCCATTCTGATGCACTGGATCATGGAATCCAGAAACAGGAAGTATTTTTAATAGTAGAATAAATGAAACAAGGATCAGAAAATCATCTGGATATTCTGATCCTTTTTCTATGTCACATCCTCTTACTACTCTCTACCATCTCTCCTCTTGACAAAATCAAAAAAAAGTGTACAATATGTATTTGTGCCTCATATATTACAAAACTGTTACATATATTTATAATAATTTAAAATATATTTCAGTTTGTATAATAGAAAGGAAGTTATATTACATGTTTAGTTTAAAAAGATTACACTGGTTTTACGGAACCTTACTTATGATGGCTTTTGTCCTCCTTACTCCTTTTGTCTCCCACGCTTCAGCCATCTGCGGCGTAGTAGACGGAGTCAGCGGAACCACAGTAAGCGGCTGGGCCTATAACAGCGCAGAACCCAATGGAACTTTGGAAGTGAAGGTGGTTATTACCAGCCAGGCAACGGGACAGACTGCAGCTGAGTACACTGCCCAAGCGGACGGACACAGAAACGATCTGGTCTCCAAGGTACAGGGAACCGGCAATTACGGATTTCAGGTATCCATCCCCTGGGATACTTTCTCTGACGGGTACTACCGCATAGAAGCATACGCCAACGGACAGAAGTTGTCCAACACTCCGATTCATGGCGTAGGAGACTGTTCTTCCAGCCTGCTTTCCCTGGGAGTATTTCAGACGACCGCCTACTGCCCCTGCAACAGCTGTTCCGAAGGCTGGGGCCGTCACACCAGTACCGGGGCTGTGGCTACAGCCCATCACACCATTGCCGTGGATCCCAGCGTAATTCCCTACGGAACAAAGGTGATGATCAACGGCGTTGTTTACACAGCCGAAGACAGAGGCGGCGGCGTCAGAGGCAATCATATTGATATTTTCTTTGATACCCACAGCGAAAGCCTAAATTATGGAAGAAGAAATGTTGAGGTCTTCCTGGTACAGTAAACACAAAATTGTTAACAGAAAGGGCCTGCCCCCATACAGAGAAACACCAAGGCTTAAAAACCTTATGGCGTTTCTCTGTATAGAGGCAGGCCGTTTTTATATGCTTCTGTCCTGCCTAATCCAGCAAAAACTGACTCATAGCATAATTACTCAGATCAAGTCCTCTGGAAGTCAGCCTGTAATAGCCTCCCTTAAACTCCAAAAGTCCCTGTTCTGACAGCATGTCCACCACTGGTCCGTATACCATCCGTATACTCTGTCCGAATCTTGAGATAAACTCCTGAGCCGATACTCCCTGTGTAAGCCGCAGGCCAAGGAACATAAACTCTTCCATCTGGCTTTTCACAATCAGCTGCTCCATATCCTGGCGAAGAATATTTTGGAAGACTTCCGGCCGATCCAGACGAGCTTCTATGTAGGACCTGTAATCTGCCGTGTTGTGGAAACGGCATCCTCCCAAGTAGGAAGAGGATCCCAGCCCCACTCCCAGATATTCAATCCCCGTCCAGTAGCCTACATTATGACGGCATTCTTTTCCTGGTCTGGCATAATTGGATATCTCATATCTTTCATATCCCTGCTTTGCAAGATAGGATTGGGTCAAATAGTACATATCCCGCTCCGTATCCTCATCGGGAAGATCAGGGAGTGCCATCAGCGTTCTCATCTGCTCCGGCGTCATGTGATATTCCTTCATCTCCACATGGCTTCCATATCTGGCATAAAAGGGAGTGCCCTCCTCAACAATCAGACTGTAGGCTGAAATGTGTTCCGGCTTCAGCATGGCAACCTTTTTCAGGGTTGCCTTCCAGGATTCCAGTGTCTGACCTGGAATAGCGGAAATCAGATCAACATTCACATTATCAAATCCAGCCATCCGCACTCTCTGGTAGGTTTTTAAAAACTCGTCATAAGTATGGATTCTCCCTAAATAGGAAAGCTCTCTGTCATCTGCCGACTGAAGGCCTATACTGATACGATTGATTCCCAATTCCCTGTAAACCTTAAGATTCTCCGTTCTTATGGTTCCCGGATTTGCCTCCAGCGTGATCTCTGCATCTGAAAGAATCTGGAAACTGCTCCAAAGAGCTTCCATTATCCCTCTGATCTCCTCAACACCCAAAATAGAAGGCGTTCCGCCGCCGAGAAACACACTGACTACCTGGTAATCTTCCAGCCGTTTTCCCTGTTCTTTTATTTCCTGAATCAGCTGCAGCGCATATTCCTTCTGCATCCGAACAGTCCCGGAAAAGGAAAGGAAATCACAGTAGGAACATTTTCTTACACAAAAAGGAATATGCACATATATTTCCAATCTCTTTTTACTCATCATCCAACTTCAGTACGCTCATAAATGCCTTCTGTGGGATTTCTACATTTCCCACCTGGCGCATACGTTTTTTACCTTCCTTCTGCTTTTCAAGAAGTTTCTTTTTTCTGGAGATGTCACCGCCGTAACACTTGGCCAGTACATCTTTTCTCATTGCCTTAACCGTTTCCCTGGCTATAATCTTGCCGCCCACAGCCGCCTGAATGGGAATTTCAAACAGCTGTCTTGGAATCTCCTCCTTCAGCTTTTCACACATCTTTCTTCCCCTCTCATAAGCGGAAGCTCCATGGACGATAAAGGAAAGGGCATCTACCTCCTCCCGGTTTACAAGAATATCCAGCTTCACCAGCTCAGACCGCTCATATCCCTTTAAATCATAATCAAAGGAAGCGTAGCCTCTGGATCTGGACTTTAAGGCGTCAAAGAAATCATAGATAATTTCATTTAAAGGAAGTTCGTACTTTAACAAAGCTCTGGTAGCTTCCATATACTCCATACCCAGATATACGCCTCGTCTTTCCTGGCACAGCTTCATAATAGAGCCAACAAACTCTGTAGTAACCATAATCTCCGCTTTCACCACCGGCTCTTCCATATATTCAATCTCTGATGGATCGGGAAGATTGGACGGATTGGTCAGTTCAATCATTTCTCCGTTCTTTTTGTAAACCCGGTAAATAACGCTGGGAGCAGTTGTAACCAGATCCAGATTGTACTCTCTCTCCAGCCGCTCCTGAATCACCTCAAGATGAAGAAGTCCCAGGAAACCGCAGCGGAAACCAAATCCCAAAGCCAAAGACGTTTCCGGCTCAAAAAACAGGGAGGCATCGTTAAGCTGAAGTTTCTCCAAAGCTTCCCTTAAATCATTGTACTTGGCTCCATCTGCCGGATAAAGTCCACAGTAAACCATGGGCGTAACCTTCTTATAGCCTGGAAGAGGCTCCTTGCATGGGCGGTCTGCGTTGGTTATGGTATCTCCCACAGCCGTGTCTTTTACATTCTTTATGCTGGCGGTAATATATCCTACCATCCCAGCGCTCAGCTCATCACAGGGAATAAACTGACCCGCGCCAAAGTATCCTACTTCCACAACTTCTTCCACCGCTCCTGTAGCCATCATACGGATTTTAACGCCTTTCTTCACCGTTCCCTCTTTAATTCGGCAGAAAACAATGACCCCCTTGTAGGAATCGTAAAGAGAGTCGAAAATCAGCGCCTGGAGGGGAGCTTCAGGATCTCCTTTTGGAGCCGGAATCTTGTTTACAATGGCTTCCAGCACCTCATCAACATTCTCTCCCGTCTTTGCAGAAATTCTGGGAGCATCGTGGGCCTCAATTCCAATTACATCCTCAATCTCATCTACCACCCGGTCCGGCTCCGCACTTGGAAGGTCAATTTTGTTCAGTACGGGAAAAACATCCAGATCATGGTCAAGAGCCAGATATACATTGGCCAAGGTCTGGGCCTCAATTCCCTGAGAAGCGTCTACTACCAGAACCGCTCCGTCACAGGCAGCCAGGCTTCTGGATACTTCATAGTTAAAATCCACGTGTCCTGGCGTATCTATCATATTAAAAATATATTCCTGGCCATCCTTTGCCTTGTATACCGTGCGGACTGCCTGGGCCTTAATTGTAATGCCTCTTTCTCTTTCCAGATCCATATTGTCAAGAACCTGCGCCTGCATCTCCCGGCTGGTAAGAAGCCCTGTTTTTTCTATAATTCTATCTGCAAGGGTTGATTTCCCATGGTCAATATGGGCAATAATGCAGAAATTACGTATGTTGCTCTGATTGACAGCACTCATCTTTTATCCCCTTCTCTGTTGTTCATAAGTTCTTCGCATCCTTAAAAATATATCATTTTTTTAATTTCCTTGCAACACCATATCCAAAAGTTCTGCCAGCGGCTCCATAGCGTTTCTGGCCTCTTCATAGGTATTGTTCTGAGCCCCTACCTCAATGAGGGCGGACCTTGGTCTTACGTGAAGATTATACCGCAGACCCTTAATATAGATTTTTCTCGTATACCCCGGAAAATAAGCCTGGGCATTCAGCTGCAGCTGAAAACTAAAGGCCAGATTCTTTTCCCTGTTGGGGTTGGGAAGATAATCCACAGGACCGTCTGGCGTCTGGCTGATGCCGTTAAAAAACATAATCTGTGCTGTAGGCTTTCCTCCAACCTCTGTAACCAGACGAACGCTTTCATCTACACCGTCCCTGTGAACATCCAAAACAACTTCAATGGAGGGATTCTCCCTGAGAATTCTGCTGATTCCGTCCAGAGCATAATTGTAAGCCTGGCTCCGGTCCAGCTTTCCGTTTACCATATCATAAACAGAGGTATCGTGGATCACATTGTAGCCTTTGTCTGTAAGAAGCTGAGTCAAATAACTGCCTATTCCTACCACTGTGGCTTCCGGATTGTCCGGTCCGTAGTCAGCAAAGGTTTCCTGAGAATGGGTGTGATAAATCAATATCTGAGGCTTGCTGTTATCCCCTTCCAAAGCAAAATCCTCATCTAAAAATACATCCGCCTTCATAAGATCTCTCCCTGCAGTGGTGGAAGTATGGACACTGTAAAAGTGCTTCATAAGAAAATCATAATCCGCCAGCTGTTCCCTGCGGTATGTAGTCCCTGTTATGGGAAGAGTCTGACTGACCGCGCAGGTCATAGAATCAGAGAACGTTTGCCCCTCCCCCCTTTCTCTGCCTTGATTTTCTTCTTCTGTGATGCAGTCCAAGGCCCCTTCCTCTGAGCTGTTCTCCCCTGTCTCCCGTTCCAAAGAATCTGTCGTCTCTGTCTGAGAAAGCCCGGGATGTTCTCTATAAAAATCATTGGCGGCCAGATATTCTCTATAGGCCGGATCCTCATAATCCCCTTTTTCTTCCTTCTGCCAGCCTTTTAAGGCAGGAAACCAAGCAGCCATCAGCTGATCCAGCCAATTTAATTCCGTTTCCCCATCATCCGTTTCAGCTCCCGGGTAAGAAACGGACCAGGCGGCCAGAAACCCTTTTTCTACACCCTCCTTGACGGAAAGCATTATCTTGTCTTTGTCCGCCTGTTCCGCGGCAATCCCCGCTTCCTTCCACACCAGCAAAAACAGCAGAAAGATCCCGACAGTTTTCATGGTTTTCCTTATAAGAGAATGATAGTTTTTGTCCCTCTGTCTCACAGCTTCCCCCTGCTGTCATTGCCCTTTCCTTCCATTCTATGCATGGGACAGACTGTTTACCACGTCACAGTTCATGGAAAAAAACCATATGAAGCGCCTCTGAAATGGTATAGCTTAAAAGACGGATGGTTTCGTCAATATCAGGAGGGGTTACATAAAAGGAACCAAACTCCGGTTCCAGCAGTTCCTGAATCAGACAGTACTGTTCATCCGGATTCATGGACTCCATAAATTCTCCTGCCTGCTTTGTGGTGCGGCTGCTTTTTAAAACAGCGGTAAGAGAAGTTACTGTATCCTGAACAATAGCAGCCACTCCCACTACAGTAGGCACTCCAATGGCAAACACCGGCACGCCCAAACTGTCCTCTGTAAGACTGTGTCTGTGATTTCCCACTCCCGATCCCGGCTGAATGCCTGTATCAGTAAGCTGTATGGTTGTCCCCAGCCGTTTCAGACTTCTTGCTGCCAGAGCATCTACGGCTAAAATCACATCTGGCCGAGTTTCCCCCACAATTCCTCTTAAAATCTCCGCCGTCTCCATCCCTGTCTGAGCCATGACTCCGGGAGCAATGGCGCTGATAAGGACCGGACAGTCTCCTCCTGCCACATTCCTGGTAATTTTCAAATTAGATACGGTTCTCGGGCCAAGAGAATCCGGAGTAACAGCGCGGTTGCCCAGCCCTGTTACCAAAACCCTGCAGCCATTCCTTTTTATCTTTTTCTCCTTAAGAAAATCCCTTAACTGGCCGGCCAGCTCTCTGGACACTTCCCGGTGATAATTCTCATCCTTTTCCGTCAGATTTCCGGCCTCCAGGGTCACATAAGTTCCCATAGCCTTTCCCATAGCCTGCGCCCCTCTGTTATTCAGAATCTTTACCTCCGTTATTTTCACATTTCCCTTTGTTCCTGTCCAGGTTCTAAGGCTTACTCCCCCTATTTCTCCTCCGTCTCCCGGAAAGCTTTCTCTGCTTTCCATAGCCAAGTCGGTTCGTATTTGAAATCCCTGTCCCATCTGTTTTCATCCCTTTCAAATGCATTTGTCGGCAATGCTGTGTTCTTTCCTATTTTCCGCAAAAAACTCCAATTTATGTATTGACAACCACATGTATTTCCGCTAAAATGTAAAAGTATGTTTACATTGAACTGTCCGTGTCCAGGCTTTGATGCAAACCAACGAATCTAATATTTCATTTATATCGGAGGTGTCGAAATTGGCTAACATTAAATCTGCTAAAAAGAGAATTTTAGTAAACGAAACAAAGGCTGCAAGAAACAAAGCGATCAGATCTAAAGTTAAGACTTCTATCAAGAAGGTAGAGGCTGCTGTTACTGCCGGTGACAAGGCTGCTGCACAGGCATGTTTAACAACTGCTATCTCTGAGATCAACAAAGCTGCTTCTAAAGGAGTGTATCACCAGAATACAGCTTCCAGAAAAGTTGCTCGTGTTTCCAAGTTAGTAAACACAATCGCTTAATTATAGAGAAAATGACCCCGGTGCCTATGGTGTGACAGGCACCGGGGTTTTTTATGTTCCCATATTTTTATCTTTATTATTTTCTGATTCCTGTAAGAAGAAGCTCTACAGCCATCCGGTCATTGAGACGTCCGGTTTTCACCGCCTCCTCCATATCTACACACCGGGTTACACAATCCAGGATCTGTTCCCTGGAAAAGCTTTTAGCCTGAGCCATCATCTTTCCGACGGCAAAGGGAGGAACTTTAAGAGCTGATGCAACAGAGGACTTATCTTTCCCCTTAGCCATCATCTCCTTTACCTGCAAAAGCTGGTTAAACTGCCTGACAATCAGAAAAAGAATTCTCATAGGCGGCTCTTTCAAAGCCAGAAGATCTTCATAAAGATCCATAGCCGTCCTTGTCTGGCCGTTTACAAGAGCCGTCACCAGTTCAAAAATACGGTTGGTCAGTCTTTGAGTGCAGATGGTCTCTACATCTTCATCTGTAATTACTTCCCTGCCCATGGTATAAGATATCAGCTTCTCCAGTTCCATACGGATATTCTCCATGTCATCCCCAGTCATAGACAGAAACAATTCCATAGTCCGTCCTGTGATTTTCCTTCCTTCCCTGGCCAGAATGGTTCCTGCCCACCGGGCCAGCTGTCCATTGTCCTGACGAGTCATCTGAGCCGCGTACCCAATTTTTCCAATCTGCTTAAACAGACGGCTTCTTTTATCCACCTCTGATTCTACAAAAATCATACAGGCCGTATGGGGAATATTCCCAATCCACTCTGCCAGCCCATCGCAGCTTCCCTTAAAAAATCCGCTGTCTTCAATAAGAAGCACTCTCTTTTCTGCCAGAAAAGGCATGGTATCTGCCAGACTGATCAATTCCTCCACATCAATTCCTTTTCCCTGAAAATGATGGTAGTTCATAGTATCTCCGCCTGTAACTGCTGCCACAAGCTGATTCTTATAGCTGTTTTTCAAAAACGCCTCTTCCCCGTAAATAAGATAAACCGGGCGGAAATTATGGGTTTTAATATCCTGGGCCAGAGTCTGCATGGATGTCCTTCCTCCTGTTTGGTATTCCTCTTATTATACTGTGAGAAGGACAAAGAGTCAATGACTCTCCCTTCCAGTCTGTACCCCCTCTCCTGTGCCTCCCCAACATTTCCATCGGATTCTCTTTCCGTCAGTCTCCAGCCATAAAGCTCCCATTTTTCCTGTTTCAAGAACTGCAATCCCCCTTTCCTTCAGACGTTCAACTGCTTCCCGGTGAGGATGTCCGTAGGAATTGTCTTTTCCATAAGAAATCACTGCTATTTCAGGGGAAATGGTATCCAGAAATTCCCCGCATGTAGAATAACGTGAGCCATGATGGGCCACCTTTAAAACATCCGTATCCTCTGTCATACCTTTTTTCAAAAGCCTTCTCTCCCCTTCTGAGCTCATATCTCCTGTAAACAGAAAGGAGGATCGTCCGTATCTCACCTGAAGAACCAAAGACTGTTCATTTTGATCTCCGGGTATGTCTTCCCTGCCCGGATAAAGGCAGGAAATTTTCAGACGTCCATATTCCCATCTTTCATCAGCCTCTGTCCATTCTACCCTGACGCCTCTGTTCCTGGCCAGGGCGGCCAGTCCTTCCCCTTCCGCCTGCCCCTGGCCGTGCCACGGCAGATAAAGGGTTTCAATGGAGATCTCCTCACATTCCTTTAAAAGGTATTCAACTCCGCTGTAGTGATCTTTGTCGCAATGGGTGATAAATGCTGCCGTAATCTGGGAAATTCCCAGACTTTTCAGGCATGGTTCCAGGCTGTACTCTCCCAGCTTCTCCTTTGAGGTACTGCCTCCATCTATGAGAATGGTTTTTCTTCCCGCCGTCAGCACCATTCCATCTCCCTGTCCCACATCCATATATAAAACCCGAAGCCCGGCTGCCGGCCCCTGTTTTAAAACAAAAACCAACAGAATAAACGACAGGATAAGCACCAGCATGCGGCCATTTTTTTCCTCCCCTTTTTTATTTTTCTCAGCCGGTTCCTTCGTCCTCCTCATCCACAAAAGGCCTGCTCCCAATGCCCCGTAGTAAATTCCTATAGAAAGAGGTTCTGGCCTCCCCCAAAGAACAACACTTCCTGGAAGATTCAAAAACATCCGGCAAAGAATCTCATACAATGTCAAAATATAATGTCCTGTACCTGCTGCCCAGATACCGGCTGTCTTCCACAGCGTCCCGCCGACAATCACTGCCATTCCAGAACACACCACGGCCCCCATAAATGGCACCACTAAAAAATTAAGGATGATTCCGTAAAGAGGAAACTGAAAAAAATGAAACAAGATCATAGGAAGGGTAACCGCCTGAATAGACAGACTCACTGCCAAAGCGGATTTCCATCGAGATTTCTCCCCCATCCACCCCTGTACAACAGGGGAAATCCCTCCAATAGCAAACACTGCTCCGTAAGACAGCTGAGTTCCTCCCTGCAGAAGCATCCAGGGAGAATCAATGCCCAGAATCATCAAGGCGAGGGAAGCTGCCGATATCATATCATAGGTTCTTCCCAGGCAGGCAGCGGCAAAAGAGAGAATCATCATAGAAACAGCCCGGCTGACAGAGGCAGATCCTCCTGTCATGATTCCGTAAGCCAAAATAAAGCACGTTCCCACAAAAGCGGAACTCCAAAATCCCAAACCGGCTTTTCTCACAATGCGGTAAAGTCCCATACCGATAATAGACAGATGAAGACCGCTGATAGCCAGCAAATGGGAGATACCGCTTTTCTGATATAAATCCTTAATTTCAGGATCCAGACCAGACTTATCCCCCAAAACGGCCGCTGCCAGTATTCCGCTGTCTGAAGGCAATGCGCACTGATTTAAGATCTTGACTCCATGGCTGCGAAGCCTTCTCAGAAAATCTGAGAAAACCTTTGTGTCAGTCTTTAAAATATGAAAATCCTCTCCATCAATTCTTCCCCCAATTCCCATAGAGCGGTAATAAGCCTTCACATCAAATTCCCCAGGATTGACAACAGAATCAAAGGGCTTCAGCTCACCTTTTATCTCCACAATCTGTCCAATTGCTGCCTCCATCCCCGGCTCCCCGTATACGATCATATCCGGTAGGGAAATCCAGTCTGTTCCCCTATGCCCCCTACAGGAAGACAGCCTGAGCTCTGTGCCCTTTTCTTTCTCTGTCAGAGACCGAATCTCTCCCCTCACCTGCGCCCTTCCTATGAATTGCTCCACAATCTGATCGTATGCCGTCCAACGTTCTACACACACCTCTCCCCGTATCCAGCCGCCAAAGAAAAAGAGAGGCAGAATCAGCCACCACAGGCCTCTGCCTCTCCTTTTCCACAAAACATACAGACCAAAGCCCCCAAGAACAGGGACGGTCCTAAGCCAGAATGTCATGGATAGCAGGGCCATCACCTCTCCAAGTACGAATCCCCCTGCAATCAGACATAACGGGCGTTTTATCATTATTCTCCTTCCACAGTTTCCGCGGACACCGCGCTCTCCTCGTTGTAGTCCAGATTTCTTTCAAACATCTGATTTAAAGAGATAGAATCCCGGAACATAACATCCAAAGATCCGTTCACAGCAATCTGAACTTTATTTACATTGGTCATCTCAGCCAGAGAATTGACAATGGAATAAATAGGAATAGAATCCTCTACGCTGAGCGAGTTATTTAAAAAGGAAGAATCAAAGTTAATGTAGCATACATTTTCATTTACCGACACATTGAGAAGCTTTGTTTCAGGAGGAAGGGTAGGATTGATTCCCGGTCTCCCCGGACCTTCAATCAGCTCCTCTATGACTAGCTTTTCCATAGAAGTGTTCACATTGTGAACCACTTCCCTTCTTTCCTTTACCAGCTTTTGTCCCGTACTGTCGGCAAAATACAGATAAAGCTCTGTCTTTTCAAAGGAATTGATATTGCTGATATTATCAATAAAATCCCCGTCCGACATAGCTCCAACAGGGATTCCCCTGGTGTCCATCAAAGGCTGCTCCGCCGTGTAAATAGATACAAAATCAACTCCCTCCACCTGGGTGAGAGTTTTTACCAGAGAAGCCCTGCACAGGATCTCTCTGGCTGCATTCATCATGGAATAATTGTTGTCAAAATACAAATAAAGAACCGTATCCTCCAGTTTGTACCGGTCAAATTCCACCTTATCAGGTATAGCCGCCTGACAGTCTAAATCATTGGGAACAGAAGCCAGCTGCTCCAAAAGACAGTGTATCTGCCAGTCAACTGTCTCCCCCGTCCAATCCTCCGGCTGTTCCGGCATGGTATATTCCCATGGTTCCAGCTTTGTCATGGCAGAGTTAAGATAATATATCTGGTAAATGGAGCCGTCTTCCTCCTGGTAGTCTTCCTCCCTCTGCCCGCATCCGGTTGCCATAACCAGGCACAGAAGAAGGGCTGCCAACCTGTAAACCCATCGTTTCATCTCCATTCCTCCTGTCCTTATGGAATATAGGTGAGGGGAACCCTCACAGTAAATACAGTTCCCTCCCCTTCCTTGCTGGAAAGCTTAATAGCTCCCTGATGAAGCAGAACAATGTTTCTGGTAATGGCAAGGCCCAGACCAGTGCCTCCTGTCTCCCTGGATCTGGCTTTATCTACCCGGTAAAAACGTTCAAAAACATGATCCTGAAATTCTTCCGGTATGCCGATTCCTGAGTCTGATACCTTTACATAGAAAAACTTGTGATCCGCATCCAGGGTGACCCGAACCCAGCCGCCTTCCACATTGTATTTAATGGCATTCTCCACCAGATTGCTTAAAGCCAGAGACAGCTTCATCTCATCCACATCAGCGGTTACTTCCCGGATACTCTCAAAGATCACTTCCACGTTTCTCTTATCTGCAATGGGCCTGAGCCGCTTTAAAATCAGCTCCAAAAGTCCATTGATATTAACCTGAGCAATATTTAATTTGCCTCCCTCTGTCTTATCCATGCGCACAAGAGACAGAAGATCGTCAATAATTTTGCTCTCCCTGTCAATCTCATCAGAAATATCTGTCATAAACTCCCGGTACAACTCCACAGGCGCATCTTCCATACTCATAAGAGAATCCGCCAGAACCCGTATAGAGGTTATGGGAGTCTTCAGCTCATGAGATACGTTGGACACAAATTCCTCTCTGGACTGATCCACTGCCTTCAGCTTTTTCAAAGTATTGCTGATGGCCTCTGTCAGCCGTTCTGTCTCCTTATATTCATGGGAACTGATATCTTCTTCCAAATTTCCCTCTTCCACCCGATTTAACATTCTCTGCAGCTTTACAAACGGCTTCATCAGCAGATTAACCAGAAATACCACTAAAATAGCCAGAATAAAAATCAGAATCAAATGGAGAAAGCTTGCCCTTTCAGATACTGTAACAATACTGTCCAGCACTCCGTCCATGGAAGCGGTTACGATCATAACCCCTTCAATCTGTTTATTCTGATCATTGGCGTATATGGGAATGGTGAGGGATGCATACCTGTCTCTGCTGTTGTATCTGGTAGTCGTTTCGCCGTTAAAACACTTAATGACTTCCTCAGACACATTAAATCTTCCCACAGACAAAGAAAAGGTATCGCTGATAATCCGGTAATTTTTGTCTACCACCGCAATCCGTCCGTTAAGCATATCCGCTCTCACAGACACCTCATTATCCAGCAGCGTATCTCTGGGCTCTGAAGTCAGGTAGGCCCCTCTGGTCAGCTTATTACTGAGAATTGTGCACTGGTTCTGTATTTCCTGCATTCGGGATTCCAGCTGACTTTGCTGATAGGCCCGAATCATAATCCCGCTTTGAACCATCATCGGCGCGATTCCTATAAGCAGAAATAAAACAATCAATACAACCCTCAGGCTGAGAGGGTGTTTCAATTTTATTTTAATCTTCCTCACACCTTACACCCAACCTTCCTTTTTCAGCATCTATCCTTCCAAAACCCGGCTGGCTGCCAAAGCCAAAGATCCTGGACCAATATGACAGGAGACGCTGAGGGAAAGAGGATCCATCAGAATCTCCCCTGTCTCTGGGAATATCTCTTTCAGCTCCCGGACAAATTCCTCTGCTGCTTCCAAATTCTGGGTATGAGCCACCGCAAGCTGAATGTGAACAGCCTTGGGATCCCCGAAACGCTCCTGTAAATCCTTTTTCAGCGCTGTTACCATAATTGTCTTGGCCTGCTTCATCGTTCTGGCCTTGGCAAAGGCATCCAACTTCTCCCCCTGAATTGTGAGAACCGGCTTAATACGCAGAAAAGAACCCAAAAGAGCCGCTGCGGGAGTAATTCTTCCTCCTTTTTTTAAATAGGAGAGCGTATCTACTGTTATATAAATGGTAGAATCCATCTTGGTTTTCTCCAGATATTCCTTAATCTCCCCGCCTGTTTTACCGCTCTCCTGAAGAATTTTCGCATCCATTACGGACTGCCTCTGAGTAACGGAGATACGCTGATTATTTACCACAAAAACTCTTCCCTCGTAATCCTCGTCAGCCAGCATCATTGCTGTATGACAGGAACTGCTTAAACCGCTGGACATGGGAATATGAACCACCTGATCATATTCCTCCAGAAGGCGGTTCCATAAGTCTAATATATCTCCCGGAGACGGCTGTGAAGTAGAAATATCCGCTCCTTCCTTTAACTTCTCATAAAACTTATCCTGGGTCAGGCTGATGTCCTCAAAATAGGTCTGTCCATCCATCATAAACGGCATTGGAAGCACATATATTCCAGTATTTTTCGCCTCTTCCTGTGTAATTCCGCTGTTGCTGTCTGTTACAATCGCTACCTTCATTCCTGTTCTCCTTATCTGTATCTCTTAAATCCTCTGCCTTCAGGCAAAGGCTGTATTCTCATTTAACAAAATAGAGCGGAAGCAGATTAAGGCTGCTTCCGCAGTAATTTATTATATCATACCATAGGAATAAAAAGCAATACATCTCCATTTCTTCACACTTTAAAAGGCACGGATCCTCAAAACAAGATCCATGCCTTCGTTTTTTTGAAACATATATCTGCTCTTACCGGTATACAGGCTTATCTGTCAGTGTCAGTTCCTGGGTGACAATCCCCTCTGTTTCAAAAATTATAATTTCATTTTTTCCCCGGCGAAGCAAAGGAGCCGGTATATAGAGATAGCATACAGGTCCCTCATTCCAATATCGTCCCAGATTAACGCCGTTTAAAAACGCCGCTCCCTTTCCCAGACGGCTGCAGTCTAAAAAAGTATCTGCCGGCTCTGCCGCATCAAATTGATAACGATAGAATGACGGTGTATTTTCCTTCCATTCCCTGGTGAAATCTATATTTTCCAAATGTTCCAGGGGAAGTGCATACTGCTCCCAGCCGCTTTCAAAATGAATATCTACCATAACGCCGGTGCGGATTCCTTTGGACTGAGTAGGCGCCTGCAGTTTATATCCATAGTTCACCCGTCCCATGTTTTCCACGAGAATTTCAAGCACATTCTCCGTTTCAAACTTCATCTCTATTTCCGTGCCTATCTCATGCTGATACTGAACTCCCTGAAATTCTCCATTCAGATAAAAATGGGCCCTGTCTGAAGTCTCAATGGCTTTTACTTTCATTACATTATCAAAGCCGGTCACATAAGTGCGGTACAGCATATAACCATATCCTGTTCCCGCCTCTTCCATAGTCAAAGGATAGTCACTGTTCCGGCACTGAGCCAGCTGATCCACACAGGAGAATAAAGAAACCTTTCCTGTAAGAAGAGCGGGACCGAATGCTTTTCTTGTGTGATCTCTCGGCTCAAAGGTAGGAATATGAGGATACAGATCCCGAATTACCTGGCGAAGCTCATAAAATTTCCTGGTGGGTTCTCCCCATTCCGTCAAAACCGCATCATAATTATAAGAAGTAATCTGGGGCAGATCCGTATTGCCTCTGGCAGAGCAGCCATTATAGAAGCCAAAATTTGTTCCGCCTATAAACATATATAAATTAATGCTGGCTCTGGGCAAAAGCTCCCTTACTTCCATAGCCAAATCCTGGGCATCCCGTGTAATCACCGGTTCCTTCCAGCGGTTGAACCAGCCATCCCAAAATTCCATACACATAAGAGGCTTCTTAATTCCTTTTCTTGTATAAAATCTCTCCAAAGCATCCAGATTTTCATTGGAACGGGAACCAAAATTAGCCGTTGCCAGAACCCCATCCTCCACTAAACTTCCGGCCTCCAAAGCGGCGTCCCAGGAGCCATCAGACGTAAACAAGGGTACTTCTGCCCCGTATTTTTCCATAATTCCTTTCACAGACCGGAGATACTCCTTATCATTTCCAAAGGAGCCATATTCATTCTCCACCTGGAGCATAATCACCGGTCCTCCCTGGGTTATCTGGAGACTATGGATTTTGGAAAACAGCTCCCTGTAATAGGCATCTACTTTGGTAAGAAACAGCGGCGTATTGGTCCGCACCTTCATATCCTTATAGCGCAGCAGCCATGAAGGAAGACCGCCGAATTCCCATTCGGCGCAAATAAAGGGAGTTGGCCTTAAAATCACCATCAGTCCCATTTTCTGAGCCAAACGTACAAAGCTTACCACATCCTTATTTCCCGAAAAGTCAAATATCCCCTCCTCAGGCTCATGGATATTCCAGGGTATGTAAGTCTCTACTGTATTGAATCCCATAGCTTTCAGATTGTAAAAGCAGTCCTCCCAATATTGGGGAACAATACGGAAATAATGAATGGCTCCCGACAGAATCTTTATGGGCTTCCCATCCAGCAGAAACTCTTCTTTTACTTCAAAAATACTCATGTTGCCCCTTCCTGCTGCCCTCGCCTACCAGAATGGGGTCCATTGAGGATCCCACAGACGATACAACGCTTCCATATAAAAATAATCTCCCCAAAGGTTCGGTTCATCTACACCCTTTCCTTCCCCATACGCATAAACACCGTGAAGAATCATTCCTTCCGGATCTGCCTCCCCTTTGGAAGACGCCAGCGCATTTAGAACTGCCACCATCTCACCTGCCCTCTGGCTCCGATTCATTTCCAGCATACCGCAGGCGGCAATGGCCAGAGCTGAACTGTCCCTGGGCTGATCAGATCCATCAGTAAAAATCAAATCCCAATAAGGCATTTTATCGGAGGGAAGATGATCTTCAAAGTAAGCGCAGACATGGTCATATAATTCCTTTTCCTCTACCGTAAATCCCTTTTTGGACAAACGGGCGTGAAGAGGCATGCCCAAAATTGCCCAGGCCTGCCCACGTGCCCAGCAGGAACTGTCCGAGAACCCCTGGTGAGTGGCGCCGTGGTCCGGCTGCCCTGTAGCCGGATCAAAATAAAACGTATGGTAGGTGGAATAATCTTCCCGCACAATATTGCGGATCACCTTATCATAATGAGACTCCGCAATGTCCTGATAGCCCTTGTTTCCTGTAATCTCATAGGCCGTATATAACAGGGGAAGATTTAACAGGGAATCAATGATCAGGCGATATTCCTTTTCATCCCCTGTTTTTCCCCATGCCTGAATAAATCCTCCCTTTTTCTGGTATCTTGAAGCCAGCACGTCAGCGGCCCGTACGATTACAGATTTTAAATCTTCCTCTCTTGTCACCTTCCAGGCGGCCACCACAGAGAGACTGTATAAAAATCCAATATCATGATGATCCAAAACAAAATGATCCTCTAACCGCTTCTGAAAGCTTTTGACGTTTTCTAAAGCCAGACTGCGAAATAGATCCTTTCCCGTATAAAGCCAGGCAATCCACAGCATACCGGTCCAGAAGCCATTGGTCCAGTCATCATTCTTTTTAATCCGGTATTTTCCGTTTGTAGCACAGGCAGATGGAAAATCGGTTCCAAACCGCTTCATGTTTTTCTCTAAAATCCCTACGCACCGGTTAAGCTCCATCTGCACCAATTCCCGGTCTGCCAGTTCTTTCCTATCTTCCATAGAGTTTTTCCTTTCCTGACACAAAAAGCGGCAGGCCGCAGGCTACAGAACCAGGGACTGCCGCATTTCTCGTCACAAATCCATGTTAAAAGAAACTCTCAATACTTACATCCGGATCATCAGGAACCATCTGAGCCGTCACTTTAATACCTGCTTTTAAAAGCTTGTCCACAGCCTCTTTCTCCTCTGCAGTCATGCTCACAGATTTCTTATACTGGGTCGTTCCCGGACGGTTGGACATATTACCGATATTAACAGGCAAAAGCTCTACTCCCGCTTCCATCATCTTTACCAAGGTTACAGGTGATTTTACAATCAGCATTACCCTCTGTCCCTCGTAATTTCCATTCTGAATATTTGCAACCGCCTTATCAAACCCTAAAATGGAAGTATTAACACCTGCAGGAGCCGCCATTCGCAAAATAGCCTTTTCTCCGTCATTGGAAGCAACAGCATCGTCAATTACCATAATTCGGTTTACCTTTAAGCCTGTAGACCAGCGGGTTGCCACCTGTCCATGAATAAGACGGTCATCAATACGAATATGAACAAAACCTTTCATCTTCTATTCCTCCTGAATTCTTTGTTTTTCCAAACAGTTTCCACTGGGAAGCCGTTAGAATTTTTACGCGAAAATTTTCAGATTGTAAGCCAAAATACCTACTACTACCAGAAGCAAAGTTACTCTTGTAGAATTCATCTTCTTTCTGCCCAGCATCCAGTAGGCAAAGAACACTACTAAAGTAGGCGCCAAGCTTGGCATAATCTGGTCAGCCAATTCCTGTACAGAAATGCTCACCTCTCCCCAGGAAAATTCGTAGGCAAATTTAGCATTTACTACTGACGGAATCAACGCGCCGATTACCGTAATGCCCAGAATATTGGCTGCCTGAGTAATCTTCTTTAACCGGTTTCCAATTTCGCTGACAATTTTGGCCCCTTCTCTGTAACCCAGCGCAAAGAAATTTCTCATGCAGAAAGCTCGAAGCAGTCCAAAAAGCAGCCATAAAATCAAAGCCAGAGGACTTCCCTCCAAGGCCATATAGGAAGCAATGGATCCAATAATTGTAGAGGGAATTACATGGAACAGAGTATCTCCAATACCAGCCAAAGGACCCATCATACCAGTTTTCAGCGCAGCAATGGTATCTGTAGCATCAGCGCCGGTCTGATCCTGCAGCGCACAGTCCACACCCATAATGATGGGGGCCATGGTATTATTGGTATTAAAAAACTGAAGTTCTGTTTTCGCCAATTTCTGCTTATCTTCTTCGCTCTTCTGCTTCTTAATCATAGGCAGCATGCTGTAATAGTATCCCAGACCCTGCATTTTTTCATAATTCCAGCCGCATCCGCCCAGAAAATACCATCTCCAGAATACCCGATTGCCTTCTTTTGTAATAATTGTCTTCTTTTCCTTACTCATCGCCCATATCTCCTCCTGCATTTGCTGCTGCCTGACTGACTGCCTGCTCTTCGTTAGACCGCTGATAACTTAAAATGGCAAGGGCAAGTCCTACCAAAGCTGCTCCCAGTACAGGAACCTTTAAATAAGCAGCCAGGAAAAAGCCCAGAATTAAATATGTAATGTTCTTGCTTACAGGCAGATACCGAAGAAGAATAGCAATACCAAGAGATGGAAGGATTCCGCCGGCAGTCTTCAATCCGTTCATCAGCCACATAGGCAGGTTGTTTACTACCAGCTCCACAAAAGTAGAACCAAACACAACTGCCAGGAATACAGGCAGCATACGGGACAAAGACTGGGGAATCAAACCGAAAAGATTCATTTTTGCTGCTGCATCCAGCCTTCCCTCTTCCACAAGCTTTTCAGCCCGGTGCTGGAAAAAGGTGTTGGAAAAGCGTGCCAGAATATCCAGCTGAATCATCAAAAGTCCGATAGGAATCGCTAACGTTACGCCAAACTCCGCGCCCTGACCGCTGGTAATGGCAAATACAGTTCCAAGGAGAGCGCCGGTCATATAATCCGGGATGGAAGCACCCCCAAAATTACCTACCCCCAGTACCAGAAGATTCAGCGTACCTCCTACTACCAGACCAGTCTGCACATCTCCAAGAACCAGACCTGCGAAAAAACCGGACATAGTAGGCTTTACTGTACCAAACGTTGTATTATTTCCATCGTAAAACGCAAATCCCGCATATAAAGTCAAAAGCAGAATCTGCCACCATTGAATTGTCATGATTATTTCCTCCGTAACCTTGCTTTTTAACACAATTATTCATCATCAGAGCCGTCAGACTGAACCTGTAAATCCAAACAGGAGATACCCTCTCTGCCGGCTGCCGCCACAGCTGCCACTTCACTCAGATCTGTCATTTCAAACTCTTTAAACAGCGCGTCAATAATCATCGGCAGGTTCATGCCTGAAATCACCTTTGCCTGTCCCTTTAATCCATGGCGTTCCAAAATCATCTCAGACTGATTATAGGGAGTGCCTCCCCGCAAATCCGCGAAAATCAAGCCCTTTTTCCCCTCTGCCAGCCAGGAAAGCAAATAAGTCTCCAGACGCTTTCCAAAATGATCAATTCCCTCTTCCTCTGTCAGCTCCATAGCCGTAATCTGCTCCGCCGCTGATCCCATTACCATGGCTATGGCTTCCTTCATTCCTGCTGCAATCCCTCTGTGGGAGACCAGTAACAGTTCCATATTCTTTTCCTCCAACTTTTTGCGTAAGGCTACACCGGTTCTATTTCAATACTGAAATAATCCCACCGCTTGTAAGCCTCAATGTATTCAATGATTCTTCCATCAAAAAGATAGGTATATCTTTTTGTAAAGGCACTGGGTTCCCCTTCTTTCAGTCCCAGCAGTTCCTGTTCTTCCCTGGGAGTGGGAAACACAATTTCCGTGATTTCCTTAGAGTCAGCCTGATACAGATCAATGCCGTACTCGGCACGGATTTTTCGATAAACAGATACAAACGCCTCTTTATCAGCCACATCTTCTTCCCGAATAAACTCTGAAATCACATAACTTTTCTGTACGATAATAGGCTTGTCGTCTACCAGACGAAGACGCTTAATGAAATAAAACGGCTCCGAAGGCTGCAAATTCAGCTCCCTGGCAATTCTGCTGTCTGTCATCAGACGAATCTCCAAAACCTCCGTCCGTTCCTCTGCATCCCGGTAACGTTCTACATCGGAAAATTTGACAACCTTTCCCTTTCTCGCCTTAGACACATAAGTCCCTTTTCCCTGATATCGTACCAGATACCCCTCATTGGTCAGGCACTGCAGTGCTTTAATAGCGGTTATGCCGCTTACATTATATTTTTTCTTTAATTCCGCCTCACTGTAAAACTTATCTCCTGGCTGAAACATTCCATTGTTAATTTCATACAAAAGACTTTGTTTGATCTGCTGATATTTTGGTATAGCCATAATCGTTCTCTCCTTATTAATAGGTTGTTTTGTTAATATAATAATCTATTATTATTATAATAATTTCCCCTTGCGGAATCAACGATAACCTGCCACTTTTCCTGCATTTATCAGTATTTCAGACGGTATTCCCCCCATCCTCCTTTTCCCGGTAACCCTTTCGTTTCCTGCAGGCCTTCCGTAGTTGTTATTCACTTAGTAACTTAATATATTAAGCTGTTAACCATATATTAGCATAACCATATAAAAAGCGCAATACCCTTTTCTTCTTTTTTATTCAAATATAATACAACATTCTATCCCCAGTATGTGTCTCCTGAAAAAGAGCATCCTTTCAATGGCAGAGGAGCATGAAGGAGTATTGTAAAAATACTGACCTATGCCAAGTGAACGGAAAATTTCTCAGTGGCCACAGGACGCGGAGTCGTCACCAAAGGTGGCGGTCTTTGGGGCTTGGGAATTAATGCCTCAACAAGCATTTTGGACAGTAAAATCCGACCAAAATCGCAAAACATATACATGTTTGCATTGCTTGCCAATTTGTGAAATGCGCAAGAATCTCTTTTCCTCTTGACAATATCTTTTTCACGGACTACAATATAACAGTGATATATAACAGCGTTATAAGGAGGAAGAATACAATAGACGGGAACTTAACAACTTTAGAACGCATCCATCAGGCGGCAAAAGCGGAGTTTTTGGAAAAAGGCTATAAAGATGCTTCCCTGCGAAACATTGTCAAATCGGTAGGCATGACTACTGGAGCCTTTTATGGGTATTACAAAAGCAAAGAAGAACTGTTTGAAGCGCTGGTAGGCAAGCATTACGAATATATCCTTGCCCGTTTCAAGAAGGCACAGCAGGAATTTGCCCAGCTTCCACACGAACAGCAGCCAGAAGTTATGGGCGATATTTCTGGAATATGTATGTTTGATATGCTCCACTATGCCTATGCACATCTGGAGGAATGCAAGCTCATTCTCTGCTGTTCGGAAGGGACAAAGTTTTCCGGCCTTATTGATGAAATGGTGGAAATCGAAGCCGAAGCAACACACTCCTATCAAAAGGTCTTGCAGGAGCTTGGGCGGCCTTCCCCGAAGATCGACCCCGCACTAGAGCATATTCTGATTACCGGCATGTTTCATACTTTCTTTGAACTGGTAATCCATGAAATGCCGCTGGATGACGCAGAAAACTATGTAAAGGAAATGCGCACTTTTTATACAGCCGGATGGATGAAAATTATGGGGCAGTAAAGCCCTGTAATTTTTGCTCATTGGTTAGTTTTAGCTAACTTCTGCATGGATATAAGATGAACTCAATATGTGTTCTCTGTATCATAGATCAATAAAAAGGAGGAATTTTTTTGAAAAAGCAATCCAATCTGTCACGCCTGCTCCAAATTGCAGGCAGCCACAAATACCTAACCTATGCTTCGTGGGCGCTTTCAGCAATCAGTGCCTTCATTGCTTTGGTACCTTTCTATTACATTTGGAAAGTGATTCAAGAGGTGTTGGAGGTTGCTCCAGATTTCAGCCGGGCCCAAAATCTGACCCATAATGGCTGGATGGCGGTGCTGTTTTCGGTTATCTCCGTGCTTGTCTACATAGCGGGACTAATGTGCTCCCACAAGAGTGCATTTCGTATCGCAACCAACCTGCGGCTGCAAACCATGGAGCATATCATCAAGCTGCCGCTTGGGTTTGCAGAGAGCTTTGGCAGTGGTAAACTGCGCAAAATTGTCAACGAATCCAGCGCCGCCACCGAAACCTATCTTGCCCATCAACTTCCCGACCGGGCCAATGCGATTGCCACGCCCTGCGGACTTTTAGTATTGCTGCTGGTGTTCGACTGGCGACTCGGTCTCTTGAGCCTTGTCCCGGTGGTACTGGGATTTTTGATTATGATGGCAATGACCGGGCAACAGATGCAGGAGAAAATGAAAGAGTACCAAAATGCGCTGGATGATATGTCCAACGAGGCAGTAGAATATGTCCGAGGCATTCCAGTAGTCAAAACCTTTGGACAAACAATCTTCTCTTTCAAAAAATTCAAGGACTCGATTGACCGCTACAAAATATGGGTGATTGCCTATACTAAACAGCTTCGAACGCCTATGATGCTTTACACAGCAGCCATTAACGGGGTTTTCGCCACGCTGATCGCAGGCGGTCTGCTGTTTACGCAAAACGGTGTCACCACAGAATTCCTGCTGGATCTGATTTTCTATATTATCATTACGCCAATTATCTCTGTCACACTGACGCGCATCATGTTCCAAAGCGAAAATGCCATGATAGTAAACGATGCTTTGCAGAGAATCGATAGCGTTTTAAATTTGAAACCGCTGGAGGAGGCAAAACACCCCAAACACCCCAAAGATGCTTCAGTGGAACTGCAAAATATCCGTTTCACCTATGATGGAGAAACAGAGGTATTGAAAGGTATTTCCCTTACCATCCCCCAAGGACAGACCGTAGCCTTTGTCGGACCATCTGGCGGCGGTAAAACCACACTCGCCAATCTGATCTCGCGATTTTTTGATCCGCAGAGCGGTATTATAAAAATCGGCGGAGTCGATGTGAAAGATATTGCTAAAGAGGAGCTTATGAACACCGTAGCCTTTGTGTTTCAAAACAGCCGCCTTATCAAAGCTTCTATTCTGGAAAATGTGCGCATGGGCAGGCCCGGCGCAACTCGCAAAGAAATCCTCGCTGCGCTTCACAATGCTCAGTGTGATGATATTCTTGAAAAACTCCCTCAAGGAGTGGACACCGTAATTGGTACAAAGGGTGTCTATCTCTCTGGCGGCGAGCAGCAACGAATTGCCATCGCACGTATTATGCTGAAAAACGCGCCAATCATTATTTTGGATGAAGCAACGGCCTTTGCCGATCCAGACAATGAAACCCGGGTACAGGCCGCTTTTTCAAAGCTCTCCGAAGGAAAGACTGTCATTATGATTGCCCACCGGCTTTCCACTGTAATGGGCGCGGATAAAATCTATGTGATTTGCGACGGGCAGATTGCCGAGAGCGGCACCAGCCGTGATCTGCTGGCACAAGACGGCATTTTCAGCCGGATGTGGCAGAACTATCAGACTTCCGTTCAATGGAAGGTTGCAAAGGAGGTATAACAAAATGATAAAAAGGCTGCAAAAACGATATGCTCTCTCCGAGCAGGGAGCAAAGGATCTGGTAAAAGGCTGTTTGGCCTGCGTCCTGCAAAATCTTTCCTTTATGTTCCCAGTGGGACTATTGTTTTTTTTCGTAAGCGATCTGCTAAACGGAGGTGTTCCCGGCAAAAAAATCCCATTTTATGTTATTGGCTGTGTAGTGTGTATCGGTTTGATTCTGCTCACCACTTACATCCAGTATAACGCTACCTACTTTGCCACTTATACAGAAAGCGGCGTGCGGCGCATTACGCTGGCCGAACGGCTGCGGAAGATCCCGCTGTCCTTTTTTGGTAAAAAGGATTTGGCCGACCTCACCAGTACGATTATGGCCGACTGCACCTTCTTAGAGCAGAGTTTTTCCCACTTTATTCCTGAATTGGCGGGCTCCATCATCTCCACAATTCTCATTTCTATCAGTCTGTTCATTTTTGACTGGCACATGGCATTGGCAGCACTTTGGGTCACGCCTGTGGCTTTTGCTATCGTAGGCTGTTCTGCGAAAGTGCAGGAAAAACTCAATGAAAAAGCTATGGATGTCAAGATGACCTGCGCCGACGGGATTCAGGAGTGCATCGAAACCGTACGGGACTTGAAAGCCAACAATGCCGAGGCTGAATACCTGAAGGGACTGGAAAAGAAAATCCGCGCAGTGGAACGCCGCTCCATTCTCAACGAATTTGGACTTGCCGTCTTTGTGGTTTCCGCATCATTAGTATTAAAATTAGGGATTGCTACGGTTGCGCTGGTTGGCTCCATGTCGCTTATTCAGGGCAGTTTGGATGTGATCACTTTCTTCCTGTTTTTACTGGTCGTATCGCGGCTTTATGACCCGCTGCAAGGCGCACTTCAAAATCTTGCGGCGATAATCAGCACACGCACCAATATCGCCCGTATGAATGAAATTCTCGATCATCCCATTCAGCGGGGCGACAACCGGCTTTCCAACAAAGGCTATGATATAGTCTTTGACCATGTGGGTTTTTCCTACAACACTGGAGAAACGGTTTTGAAAGATGTTTCTTTTACCGCAAAGCAGGGTGAGGTTACAGCTTTGGTTGGGCCGTCCGGCGGTGGCAAGACGACAGTTTCCCGACTGGCGGCAAGGTTCTGGGATGTGAGCCGAGGCAGAATTACCGTGGGAGGCATGGACATTTCCAAAACAGACCCGGAAACGCTGTTGTCCCTGTTTTCCATTGTGTTTCAGGATGTGACCTTATTCGACAATACTATTTTGGAAAATATTCGGATTGGAAATAAAGAAGCTACAGATGAGCAGGTGATGGCGGCGGCAAGGCTGGCCAACGTGGACGAATTTGCAGAAAAACTGCCTGATGGCTGGAATACCAACATTGGAGAAAACGGCTGCGAGCTTTCTGGCGGGGAACGACAACGCATTTCCATTGCCCGAGCTTTCCTGAAAAATGCCCCGATTATTCTTTTGGACGAGGCAACCGCTTCATTGGATGTAGAAAATGAAACGCTGATTCAAACAGCGCTCTCCCGTCTGATTGCGGATAAGACCGTGCTGGTGATTGCTCACAGGATGCGCACGGTGGCAGGCGCAGACAAGATCGTGGTACTCTCGGAAGGCACTGTGGCGGAAGAAGGAAGGCCGAAAGAGTTGAAGCAGAAAAACGGCCTTTACGCCCGTATGGTGAAACTGCAGACGGAAAGCCAAAATTGGAGACTGGCGTAGTGTAGTGATACACTGAAGTTGTCTGTACTTAATTCCATGTCTGGTTTCCATTTGGAAGTGGCATCTCCTACTGTTCCGTCCTTCCCGGGACATCTATAGCTGTTCCGGTACTATGACATCTGCTGACTTCTCATGGCAGGCTTTACTCCATGGCGGCGAATATTTTATGGTCTTTGCCATGTCCATGAGACCTCCCCGGGTACCCACACGTTCTTTCCCACTTATACCTGCCCCGTTTACTGCTGGCGTTCCGTGCAGTTATTGGACTTTGGTTTGTGCTGCTGCCTTATCCACGCTTCACAGCCTATCCGGATATCATGCCCTGTGGGTACAACTTTTACAGGCCAGTGGTTTGCCTCCGGCATCCTTCAGACCCCACCTCACGGTGACGCCCTTGCCCTTGGCTGCACCCTTCCCACTGCCGGGCGGGTCAGGGACTTTCACCCCTTAGAACGCGCGCCCGCCGGGCACACAGCAAAAGCGCTGAAGAATTTGTAAATCCTCAGCGCTTTTTGTATACTGTCTTTATGTATACTGTCTTTATGTATCATCTTTCTGCAGTTAAACTTCTTTTGTAAGACTTCCCTTTTTAGAACGGGTTTTGCTGTAAAGGACCAGAAGAATGCTTCCAATTACACCCATGGACACACTGTTGGAAATAGCTGCCACAATCCCCTGAGTAAATACCAAGTTGACTGGCTCCGCATATACAACAACATCAAGAATAGGAGCTACCAGAACCCAGGCAATAATATTGCCGATTACCTGAACTACATTATAGCGAATCACATCCGTTTTGCCAAAAATGCCATCCTCCACCTGAAGCTTTGGATATACCAGACCGGCAATAAAACAGGAAACGCCGCTTGCCACTACCCAGCTCCACCAAGCGGAACCGTACTGAATGGAATCCGAAAGGGCATGTCCGATAAACGCAATGAGAGCGCCTGCTATCGGTCCAAACAAAGCGGCAAAAAATCCGCCCACACCGTAGGCTGTCTGAATGTCTGTCTCCGGGATTCCTGTAGGAATCTTAACATACATAAACAGAACCATAAACAGCGCTGCTCCCAAGCCGGTAGCTACAATTGTCTTGGTCTTAAAATCAAATAGTTTCTTCATGCTACTTCCTCCTTACATTGACTTTTTATTTTCATGGCGGCCCATCTCTCTGGACAGTCTGCCACTACTGACTTTTTTATTTGTCCAGTGTAAACTCTACAGTCCAGTCCGGACCATAGCTTAAATTAAACTTCTCGCAGAGACTTCCCTGGCTTACCGCCATAGCCACCTTCATCAGTTCATTGTTGTAGATCATAGGATCACCCTTCTGGGCAAAACCAAAGCTCTGATGGAACAGAACCTTCTTTTCAAAAACAGTTTCCCCCTCATGTTTAATAGTCACATAAACATAATCCCCATAAGAAAATCCTGCCTTCTGGAATTCCTTCAGGGGAATATTGGTCCACAGATTTCCAAAATTAGGATCGTTGATCTCAAATACCCCGGCTGCTCTTCCCGGTTCTACCACCGGCTCCAGAATCTCATGCTCCACAATTTCATCTACTGGATATTCTGGCCCTACTCCCTCAAAATCAATGATTCCGCTGGCCAAACGAGCCGCTGTATACCCAAAAAGATCTCTTCCATGGAAAATTGCCACTTCCTCTGTTCCTTTTCCTCTCAAACGGTTGACAGATTCATCAATTTCTCTGACAGCCTCAATTCCGATGTAACGTTTTACGTGGGTAAGGGAACCGTTATCCGGGCTCACCACATAATGTCCATCCTTTGTTTTCGCTACACAGGCTCGTCTGCTGGTGCCAACCCCCGGATCCACTACAGAAACATAGATAGTTCCCTCCGGCCAGAAGGGAAGGCTCTGATACAGACGGTAGCTGGCACTCCAGGTATCATACTGAGGCAGCTCATGGGTTCCGTCCATAATCTCCAGCTCTCTGTCAACAGACTTCACTACGCCGTACATAGAGCTTACTGCGCCTTCTTTATAAGTAAAATCTGTCTGAAATACTAAAATCGGCTTCATAAATTAATCTCCTTTTACATTTTTCATATTATACAAATGGATTATAAAATCTGGATTGATTTACAAACCAGGTCATGCACAAAGATGCAGCAAAAACGGCCAGAGCCAAAATCATAGCCAGCCAGTCCTGCTTTTTCAGTTTTTTGGCCACATACCAAGTTCTCTTTTTCTTCTTCCCAAATCCCCGCAGATCCATGGCGTTGCTGATTACCTCAATTCTGTCCAAAGTAGAAAAAATCAGGGGAACACAGATATTCATCATGTTTTTTATTCTCACACCCAGCTTCTCCTTCTTGGACATATCCAGACCGCGGCTCTGCTGAGCCAGAGAAATATCCTGGTAATCTCTTATAGTATCGGGAAAATACCGCAAAGTCAGGGATAAGGCGTAAGCAGCCTTATAGCTGCAGCCGATTCGGTTAATAGAAGCGGCAAACTCGCTGGGATTGGTGGTCAAAAGAAAAATCATTCCCAACGGAACCACAGAAGCATATTTTGCCACCTTAGTTATCTGGTACAAAAGCTGTTCCTGAGTCACCACATATCTTTTGCTGAAACGGAATATCTCATGAGTGGTGCCATATATTTCTGTTCCGTAAGTGGGACTGAACAGGAAGGTAAGCACAAAATTAATAGCAAGGAAGATGACAACGTAAACGGCCATCAGCCGGACCTGACGAAACTCCAGGCCGGAAGCGGCAAATATCACGGCAGAAAGCGCCATGACACACAGAATAAACCGAATATCGTAGGAAAACATAACCGCAAATGTCATTGCAATAAAACAGATCAGCTTTGTCAGCCCTGACAGATTGTAAATTACATTATCCCGGTCAATGTAATCAAACAGCTTGCTTTTCATCCTTGCGCATCCCCCTTTCATAATTAATAAAGTTCTGGACGAATCCATGGGGATCTGCCACACCGCACATCACAGCCAGCTGATACAGGGATGTAATTTTCAAATTAGCCTCTTTTGTAATAGTCTCATCTGTGAGAATTTTTGCCGCGCTGGCATCTCCAATCTTCTTTCCTCCGGAAATTACAATGGCATGAGGCGTGTATTCCAGCATAAGATGCATGTCGTGGGTAATCATTAAAATAGTAACCCCCTGGCTGTTCAGACTCTTTAAAAATTCCATAATTTCCGTATAATGGCGGTAATCCTGGCCGGCTGTAGGCTCATCCAAAATCAGAACCTTAGGATCCAGAACCAGCATGGAAGCGATGGTAACCCTCTTTTTCTGACCGAAACTTAACGCGGATACAGGCCATTTCTTAAAAGGAGACAAACCGCAGATCTTTAATGCTTTATCCACCTTCGTTTCAATCTCCTCCTCGGGAACTCCACGGATTCGAAGTCCCAAAGCCACTTCATCGTAAATCATAGGCTTGCATATCATCTGATTAGGGTTCTGCATCACATATCCGATCATCTGTGATCTCTCTTTGATGGTCTTTCCCTTCAGATCATTTCCCTCAAAAAGTATCCTTCCCTGATTTTCTGTCACAAACCCACAGATGACCTTTGCCAAAGTGCTCTTTCCCGCTCCGTTGGTGCCTACTATGCTGACCATTTCTCCTGCCTCGATCACAAAATTAATATCCTGAAGAATCTTTCTCTTTTTTGTATACTGAAAGCTGAGATGATCTGCCCGCAGTATCTCAGGTCTGGACCTTTTTTCCGCTGTTCCTTTCTGTTCCCTGGCCCACTGGCGCACCTTGTCCTTTACACGGTCAATATCCAGCGTTTCCAGTCTTCCCGGCCTCATATCAGCAGACACCTGAACTCCCGCATACTTTAAAGCAGTGGCATACAATGGCTCCCGAATTCCCAGCTTGGGAAGAATATTGGCAGCAATCAGCTCATCAGGGGACATATCCGCTGCAATCCGTCCGTCGTTCACCACAATAATCCGATCCACATCCCGGTAAAGCACATCTTCCAGCCTGTGTTCCACAATAATTACTGTTTTATTGTAGTTTTTCCACACCTGATCAATAAGATCAATGGCGGTTTTCCCCGTAGCCGGATCCAGATTAGCCAAAGGCTCGTCAAAAAGAAGGATATCCACATCGTCTACCATTACGCCGGCAAAGGCCACCCTCTGTTTCTGGCCCCCTGACAATTCAAAAGGAGAGGAAGAAAGAAGCTGATCCATGTCCACCATCTTTGCCACCCGCTCCACAGTCTCTTTCATTTCCTTCTGTCCAACACAGTCATTTTCCAGAGCAAAGGCAATATCCTCTCCCACCGTCAGCCCAATAAACTGACCGTCGGAATCCTGAAGAACAGTTCCAACCATTTTAGACAGCTGAAAGATATTCATGTCCCTTGTTTCTTTTCCATTAATTTTCAGGCTTCCCTGAATCTCCCCCTTATAGGCAAAGGGAATCAGCCCGTTGAGACAGTTTCCCAAGGTACTTTTTCCACTTCCGCTGGGGCCTACAATCAGTACTTTTTCCCCCTCATAAATAGTCAAATTGATATCATAAAGAGTTGGCTCTGCCTGACTAAAATAATGAAACTGAAAATCCTTAAACTCTATAATTGGTTTTCTTTTGGTTCCTTCCATGTATTCCTCCTTACCTATGACCGAAGCCGGCAATTAATCTGATATTTGTCAGGAAGGAAATAGTACTTGATCCTGGCAATGGGAGTATCGTCCGCTCCGTACAAGACCTGTTCCATATAAAGAAGAACGGTTCCCTCCTGAATCTTCATATAAGGAATCACCTGCTGATCTGCTTTTATAACCTGAATAGCCAAATGGGCCGCCATTGCCTTCTCATAAATCTTCTGATCCATCCATATTTTCAGTTGGTCTTCTTTCACAGGCTCTTTCAGCCCCTCCTCCTTAAGCACCCTTATAGGTATCTGCAGAAAGGACTGGCCAATTGGTTCTTTTTCTCCATAATAAACATTATTGCTGGCCATTACCAGCTCCCCGTCTGCCAGCTGAAGCTTTTCCCTGGCAATATCGGTAGGTTCTCCCACATTATAGTCCATCTCCATCCGCCTTACAGGTTCCTTGGTACAGGTACGAAGAAAATTGCAGATTCCTTTCTCCTCCTTTTTCTGGCAGTCATAGGATACATAAGTTCCTTTTCCCTGTCTTTTGTAGATGTATCCGTCCTGACAGAGAATGGTGAGCGCCTGACGAAGGGTATTTCTGCTTACCTCATAGGCGGCCGCCAGTACATTTTCCCCTGGAAGCAGACTCCCTTTTTGGTACACTCCGCTTTTTATATCGTGATACAGCCTGTTATACACAGGAAGATAGGATGGACGTCTGCTTTTTCCTGCTTTTGTCCCGGTTTTGGGCCTGGTAAGAGTCTGCCATAGTCCTGTTTTCTCAAATCCCATGTGAACAAACAGATTTTCCTTTTCTTCTCTGTCACAAAACAGGCCTGCCGTTCTCCCGGAAGACAGCAGTTCTTCCACAAGGACAGCGGTCAGAAAAGAAGCGTAGCCTCTTCCCCTATATTCCGGCGCGCATGCCACCCCTCCGATCATAGCGGA
The DNA here is from genome assembly GCA_019114305.1 of Candidatus Hungatella pullicola. Lineage (GTDB taxonomy): Bacteria > Bacillota > Clostridia > Lachnospirales > Lachnospiraceae > Hungatella_B > Hungatella_B pullicola. The sequence goes on from DXFU01000057.1 coordinate 60,637, forward strand.
AGAGCTGCTTAAAGCCGTACTGTTGGCATGAGCAATTACTCTGCCCTCTTTTTCCAGAAAAATGTGAACCCCGTCTCCGTTTATCAGGCGGTCTTCAATCATTTTTTTTGAAGTATACAAAGCCCTGATTTCTGGAATCTCCATAAGGAAATGATGGATCTTATCCCCATCCCCCGGTTTCCCGCGCTTAAGAATCACATGATCTGAAAGCGTAATTCTCTTTCTCCCCTTAAACCGCTCCCCGTCTATAGAGTATAAGGTTTTTACCCCTTTTTGATAAGAAGAAAGAAGTGCGCTTACCTGCTCTGCCGTCTCCAACTTTCCCATCACCACCTCCGGCTGCCACTGCTGAAACAGCTGCCGGAGAAATTCCCTGTTAACCCCTCTTTTATCTGCTGACAAAATCAAATTTTCATAAAATCTCAAATATACTCCGCAAAGATTTTCACCGTTCCAATCACCGTAAACGGTTTGAAATTCTTTATCAAAACCATAGTTTTCAATATCAGCCATTAAAAAGGCGTGATAAACCCCCTCTTTGGCCAGATATTCCATAAGCATAGGCCTCTGGGCTTCCCCGCATTTTACTACCATGCTTTTCCTCCCCTGGTCTTCCGATCTCAACTTGTTGAACAAGTAAAGTGTAATACATTACATGTCAATACAAAATCCCTTCTTTCCTATAAAAACAGGTCTGGAAATAGAAAGCTTAAAAGCTATGAGAAATTTGCCTTTTTCCCTATTTTATTACAAAAAAGCAGAAAAGATATGTCACATTTTTACAATATATGACATGATTTTCTTTCTTTCCCCTTATTCTTATTATAGATATTGCTTAAATATTATGTTTTTAATTTTTAGTTTTTATATATTTTGTTCGGATTTTCCATTTATTTTTCCAAGACATTATGGTAATATTGACATATATTAATATTTCGTTAAAGAAAGGGAGGAAACGCAATGAAAAACTTCAGGAAACGAGGCGTGCTTCTTCTGGCAGCCGCTGCTGTATGCGCCGTTCTATCCGGGTGTCAAAGCGGGGACAGCACCCGAATCGTGCGAATTGGTCACAATCAGTCCACAAACCACCCGACTCACATTGCCCTGACAGAATTTCAAACGTTTATCAATGAACGTTTGGGGGACAAGTATCGGGTGGAAGTATATCCCAGCGAGCTTCTGGGTTCCCAGACAGACATGGTTCAGCTGACTCAGACAGGCGCCATTGATTTCTGCGTAGCCAGCAATGCCATTCTGGAAACGTTCAGCGAGAACTATCAGATTTTTAATCTGCCCTATCTGTTTGCCAGTACAGAGGCCTACCATAACGCCATGGATGACGAAACTCTCACGCAGCCAATTTTTGATTCCACGGTCAAAGCTGGTTTTACCGCTGTAACATGGCTGGATGCAGGAACCAGAAATTTCTATACGGTAGACACTCCCATCAATAGTCCGGCTGATTTAAGGGGACTGAAAATCCGCGTTCAGCAGTCTCCCACCAATATTGAAATGATGCGTCTTTTAGGCGGTTCTGCCACCCCCATGGGCTTCGGCGACGTATACACCGCTCTCCAGTCCCATATCATTGACGGCGCGGAAAACAATGAAATGGCTCTTACAGATAACGGCCACGGCGATGTATGCAAATATTACTCCTATGACATGCATCAGATGGTTCCTGACATTCTCATCGGCAACAATGCCTTTATGGAAGGCCTGACCGACGAAGAAAGGGCAGTCTTTGAGGAAGGTTTTCAGCTGATTAACACAGTTCAGAGGGAAGAATGGGTGAAAGCGGTAGAAAATGCCAAAGACCGGGCTCAGAACGAACAGCACGTGGAATTCATTTACCCTGATCAGGAACCCTTTATGGAGGCCTGCATGCCGCTTCATGATTCCATGCTGGCTGATAATCCTGGCCTTCAAAGTACCTACGACGCCATTCAGGCGTATAACGAAAAATATCCTGCACAGACAGAGTAGAGGGGGAGAAGTATGAAGCAGTTACGAAAATTTTTAGATCGGATCCTGGAATTTCTGGCCGGAATCAGTTTCCTGGCCATGGTAATCCTGACCTGTTGGCAGGTATTTACCCGCTACATCCTTAAGAACCCTTCTTCCTGGTCGGAGGAACTGGTGTCTTATCTTTTCGCATGGATGGCACTGTTAGGCGCTTCCATCGTAGTAGGTGAGAGAGGACATATGAACATACCCGTTGTAGTAGAGCGAATGAAACCGGGAGCTCAAAAATTCTTTGCCATTTTTGCTGAAGTAATTGCCTGTATCTTTGCCGCTGTTATTCTTGTGTTCGGCGGCGTACAAATCACCAGCCTTGCCATGGGGCAAATGACCTCATCCCTGGGAGTCGCTGTAGGCATTTTTTATATTGTCCTGCCCTTAAGCGGCGTACTGAACATAATTTACACCATTATTAACATCTGCGATATTGTAAAAGGAAACATCAGCGTTCTGCCCGGCGAAGAAAACGCCGCGCCGCAAAAGAAGGGAAAGGAGGCTTAAATCATGGCAATGCAGTCTTTGCTTATTATCATAGTTGTACTGGCTGTTCTGCTGGTTATTGGAGTTCCCATCTCCTACGCCATCGGCATCTCATCTCTGGTGGCTATCCTGCAGTCTGTGCCGTTGGATGTATCTGTATTAACTGCTGCTCAAAGAACTTTTGTGGGTATGAGCAAGTTCAGCCTGACGGCCATCCCCTTCTTCATTCTGGCTGGAAACCTGATGAATCAGGGCGGCATCGCCAAACGTCTGGTTGACTTTGTTTTGGCTATTCTCGGAAAGCTTCCCGGCGCTTTGCTGGTAACCAACGTAGGCGCCAACGCGCTGTTCGGCGCCATCTCCGGTTCTGCTTCCGCAGCTGCAGCTGCTGTAGGCAGCATGGTAGAACAAGGAGAGGAAGAACAGGGATATGAGAGAGCTATCTGTGCCGCCACAAACGGCGCTTCCGCTCCATCCGGCCTTCTGATTCCTCCCTCCAACGCATTAATCACCTACTCCCTGGTATCCGGAGGCACCTCCGTAGCCGCTCTGTTCCTTGCCGGCTATATTCCCGGAATCCTGTGGGCAGTCTGCTGTATTGTTGTTGCCATTTTGATCGCGAAAAAAAAGGGGTATAAGGGAACTCCCGGAAAATTTGACTGGAAAAACCTTGGAGCTGCCACACTTAGAGCCATTCCTTCTCTTTCCCTGATTGTCGTGGTAATCGGCGGTATTATCGCCGGTATCTTCACCGCAACGGAAGGTTCTGCCATCGCTGTTGTTTACGCCCTGATTCTTGGAATCTGCTACCGGAATATTACCTTCAAATCCTTCTGGAAAATCGTAGTTGACAGCGCTAAAATGAGCGGCATGGTGGTTTTCCTGATCGGTGTTTCCAACATTCTCGGCTGGGTTATGGCCTTTACCCAGATTCCTCAGGCTATTTCCGACGCCCTTCTGGGCATCACCAGCAATCAGTACATCATCCTGCTGATCATGAATGTAATTCTGCTGATCGCAGGAACCTTCATGGATGTAACTCCGGCCATTATGATCTTTACCCCTCTGTTTCTTCCAGTGGTACAGACCTTCGGCATGAATCCTATCCATTTCGGACTGATCCTGGTTTATAACCTGTGTATCGGAAACATCACTCCTCCTGTAGGAAATACCCTTTTTGTGGCTATTAAGGTGGGAAAAACTTCCTTGGCCAAGGTAATGCCTTACATGCTGATGTACTATGCGGCCATTCTCATCGGACTTCTTATGGTCACCTACATCCCGGCATTAAGCATGGCCCTTCCGCAGATGGCCGGTCTTGTATAAAACGTTTTGTTTCATTTCTGAATGTAAGGGAGAAAGCAGAGTGTTCTAATCAAATCAAATAAGAAAGCCAGCTTTGATATTTGAAGTGATATCAAAGCTGGCTTTCTTATAGAAGAGATGCCATGGTTTCTCTTATGGCTTTCCAGGTAATTTCTTCTTAATCTTCGTAAATAATCCGCGGAGCTTTTCTCATGGTAATTCTCCACTTATTGCCGGTTCCTATGTTGTAAGCCTTGGCAAAGCTTCCTTGATTGATGGCAACAGCCATACAGTCCAAACTGTTCACATAGACAAGAGGCTCGCCCACATAGACATCGGCAAAACTTTTTGCATAAACTAAAATATTTTTATAAAGAGTTCTTGTCTCGTTCTCAATGCTGATTTCCACACGCTGCCCATGTTTTACTCCCAGATGAAGAAACATCTCCCTGGAAATATTGGTCCACAAACTTCCGAATCTCACATCCAGCACATCAATGGTGCCCCTTACACTGTCTCCGTTGTCTGAGGGCTCCACTACAGGCAACTCAATTACACTGTCCGGATCTACAGAAGGACCTACGCCTTCAAAGGTAATAATACCCGCTGCCAATCTTGCCCCTGTATAGGCATAAATATCTCTTCCGTGAAAGGTATAACTCTCCCCGGACCCAGGAAGACGGTTAACATTCTCATCAATGATTCTGGCTTCGCTGATTCCGCACATCCGCTTCACATGGGTAAGAGTGCCGTTGTCCGGGGTCACAATATACTGTCCTGAAGCGGTTTTAACTACTATACTTCTTCTGGTAGAGCCCACTCCAGGATCCACTACGCTTACAAAAACCGATCCTTCCGGCCAATACTTCACTGTCTGAATCAGTCGGTAAGACGCCTCCCAGATATCGTACTGCGGAATCTCATGAGTAAGGTCACAGATCTGAAGCTCCGGATCCACCCCATAGGCAACTCCATACATTGCACAGACAGCTCCGTCTGCCGTTCCAAAATCCGTCTGGATAATCAGTGGTTTTTTCATATCTCTCTTTCCTTTTCAGCTAAGGGAGTTGTTTAGAAACCCTTGCAGCTTCAGTATATTCCTGCGCGACGGTTCTGTCAAGAAACGGGAATTTTCCCTATAATTTTACACAGGCTCCGGCCGGAATACGCAGGTTCTGCCCATCTACGGCAATCCACAGCTCCACAGCCGATGGATTGTAAACCAGATCTCCGTCTACGGTAAATTTCAGCTGTTTTCCTGCCTTCATGTAGTCAACGATTTCAATATTAGTGGCATACCAGGTATCTTCCCGGTTTCCTGTCAGGCGGCAGAATTCTTCCATCAGCTCCCAATTGTTATCCCTTGGAAACTCAAAGCTATGCCCCCACACATACATCATATAGAGATACTGCGTTTTAAAAAGCTCTGTGAAACGTTTTCCATTCTCCAATAAATTATGATTGTGGTGACAGGTAGATTTCCAGGTCAGGAAATTTTCCGGCATGGCAAAATCATGGGTATCTCCTACTACCCGGCAGTATTCAATTCCCAGCATGGGAAGAAGATCAACTATTTCCTGAGTGTAAGATCCATTTGGATAAGACATTCCTCTTACCGGATACCCCACAGCCCGTTCCAGCCTTCTTCTGTCCTCCAGAATCTGAAGCGCCACCTGATCAATGGGACAGCGGCTGATGGTAGGATGGAGCACTGTATGACAGGAAACTTCATGCCCCTTATAAACTTCTGCCCACTCTTCCTCTTTCAGCCGGTTGGGATCCTCTGTAAGCCCGGAATTAACATGAAAGGTTCCCTTAATATGGTACTTGTTGAAAATTTCCACCAAACGGCGGTCTTCCTGTCTTCCATCATCATAGCTCATGGTTAAAACTTTGTGCTTTCCCTGGGGAAAACAAATATAAATATTCTTCAGTCTGCCCATCTTCCTTCTCCTTTTTCTTTTATCCTGTAGACATCCTACCATATTCGCCGGAAATTTTCATCAGAAAATCCTGAAAACAAAGAATTCTTTCTCTAAATGGATTCTCGTGCTATAGTATTATCAGAAACAATTCTCACAAAAAACAGAAATTTGAAGGAGGTTGCCATGTCAGCAGCAAAAATGAAAGCAGCAGTTTACAAAAAACCGGGACTGATTCAGATAGAGGACAGGCCGCTGCCTTATCTTCAGCTACCAACAGACGCTATTGTACGCGTAACCCTTGCCACCATCTGTTCCAGTGACATCCACATCAAACACGGATTTGTGCCTAAAGCTGTACCTGATACTATTTTAGGACATGAATTTGTAGGAGTAGTAGAACAGATTGGTTCTCAGGTAAAAACCGTCCGGCCAGGTGACCGGGTGGCGGTTAATGTAGAAACCTTCTGCGGGCAGTGCTGGTTCTGCCGCAGAGGTTTCGTAAACAACTGCAGCCATCCCGACGGTGGCTGGGCGCTGGGCTGCCGCATTGATGGAGGACAGGCTGAATATGTCCGCATTCCCTTTGCCGATAACGGTCTTACTAAAATTCCCCATGAGGTTTCCGATGAAGCCGCTCTTTTTACAGGGGACCTTCTCTCTACCGGTTACTGGGCGGCTGATATGGCTGAAATCAAATCAGAGGATACCGTAGCGGTTATAGGAGCCGGTCCTACTGGTCTGTGCTCTATGATGTGCGCCGCTCTTTACCAGCCAAAAAGAATTATCGCCATCGACACTTGTCAGGAACGTCTGAACCTGGCAAAACGGCAGGGTCTTGCCCAGACTGTCATCAACCCAGACAGGGAAAACGTGTCCCAGACCATCTTAAATCTCACCAAAGGGCGGGGAGCCGATTGCGTTCTGGAGGTAGCCGGCAAAGAAAACACCTTCCAGATGGCCTGGTCCATCGCACGTCCCAACGCTGTGGTATGTGTGGTGGCAATGTATGAAAAAGACCAAATTCTCCCTCTTCCGCAGATGTATGGAAAAAATCTGATTTTTAAAACAGGGGGCGTAGATGCCTGCCGCTGTGCAGAAATTCTTCAGCTGATTCAGCAGGGCAGGCTGAATACCTCCTGTCTTATCACCCATCGTCTTCCCTTTGATCAAATTATGAAAGGGTATGAAATCTTTGAAAATAAATTGGATGGAGTGATTAAAATAGCCGTCCAAGTATCCTGATACGCCGCCAAATTATTACCTTTATTTTACATTCCCTATGTTGACATCTCTCCTGCCGCTTTTTATGATAAATTCGCATGCTTATAACGAAAGGCGGTTTACTATGGAGCTAATTCAACAATTTCAGGGAACTCTCAATCATGGATTCCGAGGTAATGTAATCTACAGCTTTCACCTGCCAGGCAACTGCCGGGCTCTATCGGTGGCCCTCAGCTGTGATAAAGAACAATTCCTTCATAAAGACCCTTCCCAGGAGTTAATTTCTCCTCTCTATGAATCCTGTTATGGGAAATCATCTTCCAGAGATGAAATTTGGAATCTTATGGATCTGATGAACGCTGAAATTCAGCTGTGTCTTATGATAGACGGCCAGTTTGTTGGAAATGTGCATATGCCGGGAGCAAAAAAAGAACTGTTTATATCCAGTGACAAAGCTTCCAAAGGCTGCATTCCCTGTTCCGCTCTCAAAGGCACTGCCAAGATCATTATTAACGTATTCCAGGTTCTGGAGGGAACTATCTCCTACAACTTGGAAATAAAAGGTGATTTCCGCCATAAACCATCCAAATCCTTTCTTTCCGATCAAACCTGAAAAAGACGCCGCTCCCTCCAGCCGGAAGCGACGTCTTTGATCCCATCTATTTCCTATCAGATTTTATTGCCGCACAAAGGGCATCCTATCCACTGAAAATTATTTTACCAAAAGAGATTTTCCTGTCATTTCCTTTGGCTGCTCCATTCCCATCAGTTCAATCAGAGTTGGAGCAATATCAGCCAGGCAGCCGCCCTCTCTCAGCTTATAGGCCGGATCAGCATTTACAAGAATAAACGGAACAGGATTGGTTGTATGAGCGGTAAATGGAGCGCCGGTCTCATAGTCTACCAACTGCTCTGCATTTCCGTGATCCGCGCAGATGAACAGAACTCCATCTGCCTCTTTAACAGCCTCCACAGCTCTGCCTACGCAGGCATCCACAGTCTCAATGGCCTTAATAGCAGCATCTTCAACACCTGTATGGCCAACCATATCCGGGTTGGCAAAGTTAATGATAACCACATCATATTTGCCGGACTGAATCGCCTCCACCAGCTTGTCACATACAGCAGGAGCGCTCATCTCAGGCTGAAGATCATAAGTGGCTACCTTGGGAGACGGAACAAGGATTCTGTCCTCTCCCTTATTCGGCTCCTCTACTCCGCCGTTAAAGAAGAAGGTTACATGGGCATACTTCTCTGTCTCAGCAATTCTTGCCTGTGTCATATTATGATCAGCCAGGAACTGGCCAAATGTGTTGACAATGCTCTCCTTCTTAAACGCAACCAGCTTATTGCCGATGGTATCGTCATAGTCAGTAAAGCATACATAGGTAAGGTCAAGACGCTTCTGTCTTGGGAATCCTGTAAACTGGTCATCACAGAAAGCTCTGGTAATCTCTCTGGCTCTGTCCGGACGGAAATTAAAGAAGATAACAGAGTCTCCATCCTGAACGGTTGTCAGAGGCTTTCCATTTTCTGTAACAGCAAAGGGCACTACAAACTCATCATAAACTTCCTTATCATAAGATGCCTGGATTCCGCCGGCAGCGCTGTCAGCATACTCTCCCTGTCCCTCTGTCAGAACACGATAGGCCTTTTCCACACGATCCCAGCGATTATCACGATCCATAGCATAGTAGCGGCCCATAACAGAAGCCACTTTACCTACTCCAATTTCTTTCATCTTAGCTTCCAGCTCTTCTACAAAGCCTTTTCCAGATGCAGGGGGTGTATCACGTCCGTCTAAGAAGCAGTGTACATATACCTTATCCAGACCATTTCTCTTAGCCAGCTCAAGAAGTCCGTAAATATGAGTATTGTGGCTGTGAACGCCTCCGTTGGATACCAGTCCCCACATATGAAGGGCAGAATGATTCTTCTTGCAGTTTTCTACAGCCTGTAAGAATTCAGGAACCTGGAAGAAGTCTCCGTCTTCAATAGACTTGGTAATTCTGGTCAGCTCCTGATATACAATACGGCCGGCACCCATATTCAAATGCCCTACCTCAGAGTTGCCCATCTGGCCGTCAGGCAGACCTACCGCAAGACCGCTGGCATTGCCCTTAACAAAAGGACACTGGCTCATCAGCTGATCCATCACAGGAGTTTTTCCTTCACAAACCGCATTGTGCTCACAATTTGGATTCAATCCGTAACCATCAAGTATCATTAATACAACTGGTTTCTTGCTCATAACATAATCTCCTTTATCTTATCGTTCTATGATCATGCAATAAACTTCTCACACTGATTTATTTTACATGATTTCATGCCTTCTTGCAACTGGTCAGCGGAAAAAGAATGATAATTTTTTATCATTCTTTTCTGAAATGTGTCTTTTCTTTCTCTTTTCCTCTGCTCCGGTCATTCCAAGGCAGCTGCCCATTCAGGCTGGACAAGAAAAATTGGAGATACAGACTGAAAATTCTTTGAAATAATAGAAAATATTTCGCCGGTATGCTAAAATAAATGTACAAATCTACAATCAGGAAGGAGCTTTTGTTATGGACAAAGAAGTATTAAACTATGTTGTGGACAAATCCCATGAATTAATCGCCTCTCCTACATGCAGCAAAGAAGCGGCTGATGCCGCCAGAGCCTGGCTGGATGCTGTGGGCACTGACCGGCAGGCAGAGGAAACAAAGAAATATATTGCTGAATTGGAAGCGGATATTGTACCTATTGACGGATTAATCCAATTGGCAGAATCTGAAACCGGAATTAAAATCTTCGGAGAAGAAAAGGCCAAAGAAGTAGCCTGTCACGGAAAAGAGATCAAAGCCGCGGGCGCTAAGTTCTGTGACTGTCCAGCCTGTTCCATTGTCAGTGAAATTCTTTCCAAAAAGGATCAGCTTTTGGAAAGCTAAGTATGCAAAAAAGGATTCCGAAACCTTTCATACCGTTTCGGAATCCTTTTTGTATGAAAGCCAAAGGCTTTCTATTATTTATTGTAGTTTACAATCTTACCAAAATCTGGTTTCAAGGAAGCGCCTCCCACCAGACCGCCGTCAATATCTGCCTGGGCAAACAGCTCCGGAGCACTGGAGGCGGATACAGAACCGCCGTACTGGATGCGGATTGCCGCAGCGGTAGCATCATCGTAAATCTCAGCAATGCAGGCACGGATTGCACAGCATACTTCCTGAGCCTGCTCTGTAGTAGCTACCTTGCCTGTTCCGATGGCCCAAATAGGTTCGTAAGCAATAACAGCCTTTGCGGCGTTCTCAGCAGACACATTTAAGAAAGCAATCTTAATCTGCTGACGAATCCAGTCAATGGTGATTCCCTGCTCTCTCTGAGTCAGAGACTCGCCGCAGCAGATAATAGGTGTCAGACCGTACTCAAATGCCTTCTGAACCTTCTTATTGACAGTCTCATCTGTCTCCGCAAAATACTCTCTTCTCTCGGAGTGTCCGATAATCACATACTTTACTCCGGCGTCTACTAACATAGCCGGGGCAATCTCTCCTGTGTAAGCGCCCTTGTCCTCAAAATACATATTCTCAGCGCCTACCTGAATATTGGTGCCTTTGCAGGCCTCAACAACAGGAATGATATCAATGGCAGGTACGCAGAATACTACGTCCACATCCTCATTAACAACCAGAGGCTTTAAGGTTTCCACCAGCTGGACAGCCTCTGTTGGAGTCATATTCATCTTCCAGTTTCCTGCGATAATTTTCTTTCTGGACATATTATTACTTCCTCACATGAAATTACTTATTGTCTGCTGCAGCAACACCTGGCAGTTCCTTGCCTTCCAGGAATTCCAGAGAAGCTCCGCCGCCTGTTGAGATGTGGGTCATCTTATCTGCAAAGCCCAGTCTCTTAACAGCGTTTACAGAGTCTCCGCCGCCGATTACAGTGGTTGCATCCTGAAGCTCTGCAACAGCCCGGCAAACCTCTAAGGTACCCTCTGCAAAGTTTGAGAACTCAAATACACCCATAGGTCCGTTCCATACAACGGTCTTAGCGCCCTGTAAAGCTTCCTTATAAAGAGCAATAGTCTTCGGTCCAATATCATATCCAGACCAGCCGGCATCAATTACGTCAACAACTTTTTTCTCTGTGTCATTGGAGAATTCCTTGCCTTCTACGTGGTCTACAGGAAGAAGCAGCTTAACACCCTTGTTGGCAGCCTTTTTAATCATTTCCAGAGCATAATCCAGCTTATCCTCTTCGCATAAGGAATTACCGATCTCCTGTCCCTGTGCCTTTGCAAATGTATATGCCATACCGCCGCCGATAATAAGAGTATCTACCTTATCAAGAAGGTTATTGATAACATTAATCTTATCAGAAACCTTTGCGCCTCCCAGAATCGCTACGAACGGACGAACCGGATTCTCAACAGCCTGTCCCAGGAACTTGATCTCTTTCTCCATCAGATATCCAACTACGTTGGTCTGTGTATATTTTGTTACGCCCACATTGGAACAGTGTGCTCTGTGAGCGGTTCCGAAAGCGTCGTTAACAAAGATGCCGTCGCAAAGAGAAGCAAGCTCTTTTGCGTACTCCTCAGCCTTCTCATCTTTGCCGTACTTTGTCTCTTCTACTCTGTAACGGGTATTCTGAAGAAGAAGCACCTCTCCATCTTTTAATTCAGCAGCAGCCTTCTGAGTCTCCGGACCTGTTACCTTTGGATCATCAGCAAATTTTACTTCTACGCCAAGTCTCTCGCTTAAAGCAGGAGCAACAGGAGCCAAAGACATCTCTGGAAGAGGCTCTCCCTTCGGCTTTCCTAAATGGGAGCAAAGAATCACTCTTGCGCCCTGATCCAGAAGTTTTTTAATAGTTGGAATAGCGCCGTCAATACGATTGTAGTTCTGAATTACACCATCCTTTAACGGTACATTAAAATCACATCTTACCAGAACTCTCTTGCCCTGTAATCCGGTTAAATCATCAACTGTTTTCTTGTTAAGCATAACTTTCATGCCCCTTTCCTGTTTTGGTTAATAAAAGAGGGCCCGGTCCAAACGACCGGACCCTCCAATGGATCTACTTCAATATACAGATGCCTGAAATTAGTTTAATTCAGCGAAGTACTTAATTGTACGAACCATCTGGCTTGTGTAAGAATTCTCGTTGTCATACCATGAAACAACCTGAACCTCATATAAGTCATCAGCGATCTGAGCAACCATAGTCTGAGTAGCATCGAACAGAGAGCCATATCTCATACCGATAACGTCAGAAGATACGATCGGATCCTCGTTGTATCCGAAGGACTCGTTAGCTGCTGCCTTCATAGCTGCGTTGATGCCTTCTTTTGTAATATCTGTTCCCTTAACAACTGCTGTTAAGATAGTTGTAGAACCTGTTGGTACAGGAACACGCTGAGCGGAACCGATTAACTTGCCGTTTAACTCTGGGATAACCAGACCGATAGCCTTAGCTGCACCTGTAGAGTTAGGAACAATGTTAGCAGCGCCTGCTCTTGCTCTTCTTAAATCACCTTTTCTGTGTGGTCCGTCAAGGATCATCTGATCGCCTGTGTAAGCATGGATTGTGCTCATGATACCAGACTGAATTGGAGCATAGTCATTAAGAGCCTTAGCCATAGGAGCTAAGCAGTTTGTTGTACAGGAAGCTGCGGAGATGATAGTGTCATCCTTTGTTAATGTGTTCTCATTTACGCTGTATACAATAGTTGGCAGATCATTACCAGCTGGAGCAGAGATAACAACCTTCTTAGCACCTGCGTCAATGTGTGCCTGAGATTTAGCCTTAGAGCAGTAGAAACCTGTACACTCTAATACTACATCAACGCCGATCTCGCCCCAAGGAAGATTAGCAGCATCTTTCTCAGCATAGATTTTGATGGTCTTTCCATCAACAGTAATGGAATCCTCACCAGCCTCAACGGTGTGCTTATTCTCACCGATGCGTCCTGTGTATCCGCCCTGAGCTGTGTCATACTTTAATAAGTGAGCTAACATCTTTGGATCTGTTAAATCGTTGATTGCTACAACCTCATAGCCTTCTGCTCCAAACATCTGTCTGAAAGCAAGACGGCCGATACGTCCAAAACCGTTAATCGCTACTTTTACTGCCATAATTCGATTCCTCCTAAGAATAAAATTAATGTGATTGTTAAAATATAATCAACTACCCTTTATTGTACATAATAATCTTTTAAATGGCAAGTCCTTTTTTCATTTTTTACACAGCTTTTATATTATCTATACTTCATCTTTAACATAGCCTGCCAGGTTATGACCGTGATCAGAAATCCGCTCCAAATTGCTGATCAAGTCCAGAAATACCGCTCCTGCCGCCGGTTTGCACTTTCCTTTGGAAAGCCTCTCTATATGCTTTTCTCTTAATTCTTCGGTAAGAGTATCCACCTCATCTTCCAGCCTGCTTACCATTCTTACCTCATCCAGGTTTCCGGTTCTTCTGGCCTCAATGGAATGATAAAAAGATTCACAGGCGGTTTTGGATATTTCCTTCAGATCTTTTATACTATTTTTGGAGAATTCCAGCTTATTCTGAATCATATACTGAGCCTGTTCCGCCAGGTTCTCCGCATGATCTCCTACCCGCTCAATATCGCTGATGCTGTAGAACAGATGATTCACCACTATCTTCTGCTTCTCTGTCAAAGACAGGTTATTGATTTTAACCAGGTACTCTGTCAGCATTTTTTCCATATGATTCACTGTTTTCTCTGTGTCGTAAACTTTCAGAATCAGTTCTTTCTCCCCGGTAAAAATGGCTTTCATAGCAGTCTCCACATTTTCCATCGCAATCTGTCCCATGTGAATCACTTCAAGAGATGCCGTCTCCACTGCAAAAGCAGGGGACTCAAAGATTCTCTTATCCAGATGCTTCATAGTCTCAGACTCGTCACTGTCCCCTTCTTCCTTCTCTTTCTCCTCTTTTTTCTCGGGAACCAGTATGCCGGACAGCTTAACCAGCTGATTGGCAAATGGGAAAAGAAGAGCTGTATTGATTACATTAAATACCGTATGGAAGATGGATATTTCCACAGGCGTAATCATATGAGCTGCCAGCTCCGGATAGATGAGGAACAGGAAAAACAAAATGGTTCCAAAAATCAAAGCTCCCAATACGTTAAAGGACAGATGCATAACTGCAGCCCGTTTTGCCGTTCTGGACCCGCCGATACTGGAAATCATAGCCGTTACACAGGAACCGATATTCTGTCCCAAAGTAATAAAAATAGCTGCATTTGTTGTCACCACGCCATTCATGGCCAAAGTCTGAAGAATGCCCACAGACGCGGAAGAGCTCTGTAAAACAGCAGTTACCGCCGCCCCGATTAAAATACCAAGAACAGGATTGTTTCCCAAAATTCTGAACGCCTGAGAAAAGATAGGAAGATCCGTATAGGGGGAAATGGAGTCCGACATAAAATCAAGTCCCACAAACAGCATTCCCAATCCCACGCAGATTTCGCCTACAGTTTTATATTTCTGCTTTTTTGAAAAAAGCATGCACACCGCTCCTGCTCCGATAAACAGAGGGGCAAAAAAAGAAGGCTGAAACACCTCGAAGGCATCTCCCAGCTGGTTCATCGATACAATCCAGGCAGTAATAGTGGTACCAATATTGGCTCCCATAATCACGCCTACCGCCTGAGTCAGATTTAATACACCGGCGCTGACAAAGCCAACTACCATTACTGTAGTGGCTCCGCTGCTCTGAATAATCGCCGTGATCACCGCACCTAACACAACGGCCATCAGTCTGTTATTCGTCAGCATTCCCAGGAATCGGCTCATTTTGCTTCCGGCGCTTTTCTGCATTCCATCGGCCATAATATTCATTCCGTAAAGGAATAGTCCTAAACCTCCCAGAAACGTAAACAGACTGGATAAGTCATTGACAGTCATTGTATTTCCTCCTTAGAAGCTTTGAAGATCCCACGCTTTCAGGATATGTCCAAACAGCTTTTAGAAATCTCCATAGATTAATCCTATTTATCATACCATAGAAGGAAATCCCATTTCAATGGTTTTTAAAATTTATGTAAAATCTATGTAAAATCTGTGAAAACCCACTATTTTCCTCCGTTGCTTTTCCCTTCCATATTGAGTATAATGATGGAGAATTTACCTTAAATATTCCACTGCTCAGTACAAACAGCGTATATTCAGGTAATTCTTCCTTAATTAATATCAAATTACTCATGAGAAGGGAGGCGCTTTTATGCTGCCAGATTATCACTTTCACACAGAATTTTCCGGCGACTGTGAGGAACCGGTCCGCAATCAGCTGGAAAAGGCCGTAAGCCTGGGTATGGACTCAGTTTGTGTCACAGACCATCATGACTATGACGTTATTTCCCATATTGATTTTCATTTAGATATAAACCGCTATTTAACAGTAATGAAGCAGCTTCAGGAAGAGTACAGAGGAAAGCTGGATGTGCGGATTGGAATTGAGCTGGGGCTTCAGTCTCATCTGAAGGAGTATTTTTCCTCCCTTCTTTCCTCTTATTCTTTCGACTTTATCATCGGATCCACTCATTTTGTAAACAAGCTGGATCCTTATTACCCTGAATTTTTTTATGGAAAAACAGAACGGGAAGCATATCTTCAGTTTTTTGAGGCCACACTGGAAAATGTAATGCAGCTGGATGATTACGATGTAGCAGGCCATATTGACTATGTAATCCGCTATGGCCCAAACAAAGCAGAATTTTACAGCTATCATGCTTACCGTGATATTCTGGATGAAATTTTAAAGACAATTATTAAAAAAGGGAAAGGTATTGAGTGCAATACAGCCGGTTACCGAAAGGATATTTTTCAGCCTAATCCAATCCCCGATGTGCTCAGACGATATCGGGAGCTTGGAGGCGAAATTATTACCATAGGATCAGATGCTCACTGCTGTCAAGATCTGGGAGCCGACTTTAACAGGGCAAGAACCCTTCTTCTGTCTCTGGGATACACCCATTACACAGAATTTAAAAACAGAAAACCAGAATTTAAACCACTATAAGGAAAAAGATATGAACGTATTTGATATTATCGGACCAGTAATGATCGGTCCATCCAGCTCTCACACGGCCGGAGCTGCCAGGATTGGCAAAACAGCTGCTCTTCTTCTGGATTCACCGGCTGTAAAAGCGGATATACTCTTTCACGGCTCATTTGCCAAAACCTACAAAGGCCACGGTACTGACAAAGCAGTCGTCGGCGGTATTCTTGGGATGGATCCCTGGGACAGCGGCATACGCACCAGCCTGGAAACAGCCAGAGAAACAGGACTGTCTGTAACCATTCATACAGGAACCATTGATAACGCCCACCCCAATACAGTTCTTATAACCCTTACGGACAAAACAGGTCATGCCATCTCCGTACAGGGAGCTTCCGTAGGCGGCGGAAATATTGAAATCACCAAAATAAACGGCATGGAGGTATGCTTTACCGGACAGCATACTACTTTAATTGTAACTCATCAGGATGTACCCGGAACAATCGCAGACGTAACCGGCCTGGTTGCAGCCCATCAGACGAACATCTGTAATTTCCGTCTCAACCGACAGGAAAAGGGAGGAACCGCCATCATGACCATAGAGATGGATTCCGACTTTGATAAAGGCCTGCTTTCCAAAATCCAGGCTCTTCCGGCAGTACACAGCGCCATACTGATGAAGCTTTCCTAATAAACAAAAGTGATCAATACTATCTATATTACAGGAGAATCCTATGAAACTGACCTATCACTCCGTTGAGGAGCTGGTTTTTGCAGCTTCCTCCTCCGGGAAAAAAATATCCCAGATCGTCCTGGAACAGCAGGCAGAAGACATGGAGCTTTCCCTCAGTCAAGTTTACCAATCCATGGACAAAAACTTTGAGGTAATGCTGGAATCCGTTGAGGGAGGCATGGATAAAAATCTGAAATCTTCCAGCGGATTGTCCGGCGGTTCTGCCGCCAAAATGAAAGAGGCTGTAGATCAGGGAAGAAACCACTACGGCCGCCTTTTTGGCACCGCTCTAAGCATGGCTCTGGCGGTGGCGGAGTACAACTCCTCTATGGGAAGAATTGTGGCAGCTCCCACTGCCGGCTCATGCGGAGTCCTTCCCGCCGCTTTAATATCTGTAATGAAGGAATACAAAATCCCCAGGGAAACCATTGTTATGTCCCTTTTTACCGCCTCCGCCATTGGAATGGTAATTGCCAGATGTGCCAGCATTTCCGGAGCAGAAGGAGGATGTCAGGCTGAAGTTGGGTCAGCCTCTGCCATGGCCGCCGCGGCTTTGTGTGAAATTTTTGACGGAACACCGGACATGGTTTCCCACAGCTGCGCCATAGCCCTGAAAAACATTCTCGGTCTGGTCTGTGATCCCGTAGCCGGCCTGGTGGAGGTTCCATGCGTAAAACGAAACGCCATGGGAGTGACCAATGCTTTCACCGCCTCTGAGCTGGCTCTGGCTGGTATCACCAGCACCATCCCTGCTGATGAAGTAATTGGGGCTATGAAGCGGATTGGGCAGCAAATGTCATCATCCCTCAAGGAAACCGCTGAAGGAGGACTTGCTGCCACTCCCACAGGCTGTCGGCTGTGCAGACAGATCTTTGGAGAGGAAAACTAAAAAAGAAGGGGCAGCAGCTCCTTCTTTTTTGTCTTCCTATTGACCCAAAAGCTTTAATTCCACATTTTTTATGGAAAAGTTCTTTACATGTTCAATGTGCCCCAATCTTCCTGCCTCTAAATACACTTCTTCCAGACGAATATTCTCTATGGGAGCCTGTTCATATCCATTAATCAGGAAAGCCGAGGAATTGCCACTAAATCCATTTTCAAGGACGGCTGTAACCTGTCTAACGGTAATGTCTCTAACTTTTGGAATCCCCAATTCTTCCGGCACAGTCTGAAGCATGGATTTCCAGTGATCTGGCACAGAAGTACCGTAATCTGGCGGAAGCTGACAATAGCTGTAAGCAGAATTCCAGTTAAGATTCCAGGAAAAAGGTTCTCTCACATTCCTCATAGACAAATGTTCCACCTTGATATCTCGGATCAGTCCCCCTCTTGTTTTCGCCGATTTAATTCTGAAACCACATTCTGTCCCCTGAAATTCTATATCGTGAATCCACACATTGCAGATTCCCCCTGAAGTCTCGCTTCCCAAAGTGATTCCCTGACCTTCTTTCAACAGACAGTCTCTAATTTCTACCTGTTGGCATACTCGATTTACCCGCAGGCCATCTCCATCCCGTCCTGCTTTTAAGCAGATGCTGTCATCGTTGCAGGAAATCGTGCACTTCTCTACCAGAACATGGCTGCAGGAATCAATATCAATTCCGTCCGTACTTGGCCCCTGGTTCTCTCCGATCTGAAGACCTTTTACATGAACATGGCTGCTGTAGCAGAGGTGGATATTCCAAAAAGCAGATCTTTGGCAGGAAAAATCTTCCAATATTACATTCTCGGATTCATAGACAATTACATTTCTGGGTCTGGTGCAGTCATAATCCACTGCCCATCGGAGCCCTCTGTCCTCATATTTTCTTCTCATACCGCCATGGCGATCCGTTCCCCAGTATTTTTCCCACCAGAAATCACCCTGTCCGTCAATCAATCCCTTTCCTGTAATTTTCACATTTTTCTGTCCAATCACATTCATGACGCCTGCCGGCCACTTCATCTCAATTCCCGCTACTCTTGACGGAATTACAGGATATTGGCATTCTTCAGAAGCTCCCAATATCACCGCTCCTTCTTCCATATGGAATGTTACATTGCTTTTGAGAAACAGGGACCCGGTGAGATAAATGCCGGCCGGAATTCTGACTAAGCCGCCTACTGCTGCAGCCTGGTCAATAGCCTTCTGAATTGCTTTGGTATCCAGGGTTTTCCCATCTGCCGCTGCCCCAAACTGAAGGGGAGTAAATTCTGTTTTTTCTGTAAGCATCATTTCTTTACCTCCTCTCTTCCGTTTATCATTTTCTCCACCTCCATACCAGCCAGCATTACAATGCCCGTTCCATGGGTATCATTAAAATTCCAGGAAAGTTCTTTTCCGTAATATTCTTTGCTGAATGAATATCCCGATCCTCTGCAAACGCCGTAAATATTTCCCTTCCAGTCTATAACCGTATCACACAATGCCTTCCAGCCCTTTTCTGCCGCTGAGCGATATTTCTCTCTGTCAGTAAGCCAACCTCTGCGAACACCCTTTGCAAATCCATAGACAAACATAGCCGTACAGGATGCTTCTCTATAGGACTCAGGAACGGTCAAAACCTGATGCCACATACCTTCTTCATCCTGAACTTTTGCGTACCCTTCGCTTAAGAGCCGGTAAATTCTTAAGATATCCTCCCGTTCCCGGTGATGAGACGGCATAACTTCCAAAAGCTCCGCCAAAGAAAACAGAACCCAGCCGTTTCCTCTGCCCCAGGGAACTTTTGTCTGAAGCCTGTAGTGGGTATCATAAATATGAGACATTATATTGAAATCCGGCATATAAAGATAAGAAAAAAATGACTTTGCCTGATTTGCAGCCTCATCCAGCCAAGCTTCCTCCCCTGTCAGCTGATAATAACGGCAGAGAAATGGAATGCTCATATACATATCGTCTGCCCATAAGGTTTCATTCATAATGGGCAGATAGGAATGATTTCTGTAAAATGTACCGTCGGGAAGTCTCTGCTGCCTTTCCTTTATATAAACTGCAGTCATATCCGCCGCTTTTCTTCCCTCTGGAATCCAATGATCCTTCATTACCTCCAAAAGGGCTGAGGCAAAGGAACCACAGTCATCCAAACTGTCCACAGTCGTTAACTGATTATGGAAAGAGGCGGCTCCATATTTTTCTTTGTCCCAAAAGGCATACTCGTAGAAATCCATACATTTTCTCATATGCCCTTCTACATATGCATCCAGACCGCTGTCACCTGTTAATCTTGCCGTTTCTATCAGCCCATATAAGGTTACTCCAAGAGGATAATTCCATTCTCCGTAAAGCTGCCCCTCATTAAATGGCCTTACCATACAATCAGGTACGTCCGCTCTCCAGAATACCATTCCCTTTCCTCCATCAATTGGCTTTTCAAAGGTAAGGGCACTTTTAAGGTCAACAGGAAATCCTTTTTTTACCGGTCCCAGATAAAGCCATGACAGTTTTCCTCGCCCCTGAATTGGGACGGGAGTCTGAAGACCAATGGGATTTTTTTTCTCGTCGTAAAGCTCAATCTGAAACTCCTCACCTCTTACTGCCAGGACATGATGTCCCCGGCTACAGCATAGGGCCAGTCCCGGCTGTCCATCCCACCTTCCCGCAAAAGCTCCATCCAAATAAATCTCAATTTTTCCCTGAACCCTTCCCTGAAGAATTACTGTTTCTCCTTCTTCAAGAAAAAAATCTGCTGCAGCCAGCACTTCTTCCTGTGGTGCTAAATGAAAGATTCGCTTTACTGCGCTCTGTTCCAGCTCTTCCTTATTCCATTCTGTCCTTGGCAGCCACTTCATACCTGTTTCCCTCTCCCTGCAGGAAACAGACTCAGACCAGCTGATTTCCTTTCTCTCCCTGTAAGGACCGCTGTAAAGAAAGCCGCTCATACCCTTGCGCTCTTTCAGAGGGGAAAAGAACTGAATTCTTCTCCCCTTATAAGAGCTGCTGCCAATGTGAAATCCACAGCCTAAAGGAGTTCGGATACACTCAAACAGCAGACTGTTCACGCCTTTCCTTAATTCCAGACAAATGTCTGAAATATCCTGGCAGAATCTCTCCTGAACCAAAGTAGTCCTATAAGCAAGTTTTCCATTTACATAGATAGAAACAGGTCCATATGCGCTGAAACGAAAATGGAAGGGACCTGCGCTGATGGCATGAAGGCTGGCCCATGCATAAGCATATTCCTCCATTTTCATCTCTGGAAATTTTTCATGAAGACAGATCCTGTCCATATAATCGTTGGATATAGAAAAATTCTCCGTGCTTCTCAAATAATACTGAACAGGAGCAGGGGGATTGTCTGCCCGAAACCGACTGGCAATGATTGAATTAACCATTTTGGCATCATAACCAATTCTCTCTCCTATACTCTGTTCCGCTGGAAAATAATCGTTCATTTCCTCATCCTCTCTTATGGCTTAATCTCAACGAGACTGTGTGTATCATAGTCAAAATACATTCCATCCAGCATATTTGCCAAAGTATTGGTCACCTTAACTGCAACCAGATTGGCTCCTTCTTTCAGATAACGTCTCTCCCCTTTCCATAAATAAGGAGTGTAGGCCTTTGCGCCAAGACTGAAGCCATTTATCATTACTTCAACACAGTCATAAAGGGGTTTTTCGGTATCAAGGGTCAAAGAAAAAGGTTCCTGTATCTGATTTTTGTCTATGAATATTTCCTTTTCAAACACAAGTGTCCCGCTGTAATAAGGAAACCCTTCGCACCAGCTTTGTCTCGGACATGCCGTTTCAGGCAAAGCTGTCAGACAATTTTCCCGTACTCCAAAAGAACCGATCAAATAGAAAGGATCCCGAAGTCCATCTTCATCTTTCCCTATTTCCACTTCAATCAAAATCACGTTCCTTCCTTCTTCCACATAGGAACTGATGGGACAGATCTGATTGTTTTGATCGTTGATTCTGATTCTTCGAAAATCCTTCTCCGTAATCAGATGCTCATTGATCCATATCTTATAGGAACCTGCTATTGTTTCTTTATCCATCAAAAAAGCCAAATCATCCTTTATCCCGCCTTTTTCCGCCTGAAATTCAGCCCGGTAGCAGCAGGTAAGGGGATAAGCCGGAGAAATTTTCTTGGGAGTGCCGAACGCGCCTGTAAATCTTAAGCCGTCTTCCTTTAACAGTCCGCATGCCTGACACTGCTCCACAAAAGTCATTGCTTCCCCTTCCTTCCAATTCTCCTGATCCAGGGAAATCTGGATTTTAGAAAATCGCAGCACATTTGGCCCCTCAGCCCGTACGTTCCACGGTTCTCTCATATTCAGCCTAAGCTTGTTTTTTACCTTCTCTGATTTTTCGCCGCAAACCCGTTTGGGATTATTGGTCAAATGGATCCACTGGCTTTCATAGCTTCCCAAAGTTATGCTTATGCGTTCTCTGATATTCTCCTGAAGAACTTCCGCAGTTCCATCCTCCATAGACCATGTTTCCGCTGTATAGTCCGCCTGTCCCTTCCAGGTAATGCCGAACGTAACAGGACCTTCTCCCTGGTTTGCGGCAAATACAAACAGGCTGTCCTGCCCCTCTTTTCTAACTGCAGTAATGGCCTGCTTTCTCTTTTCCTCATCAACCTGAATTCTCACATTGGAATCCAAATATTTTTCACAAATTTGGGCCACTTTCTTTTCATATCCAGCATTTTTTATTCCCCCGGAGGCGGGCAGGAAATAAACATTTCCCTGTTCCACTATTTTTTGTTTGTCTTCAGGAGCTGTACTATCAGCCCAGTAATTCTGAAAATTCACGTTCTCTGTGTGAAAAAATTCACTGTAAGCCAAATCCGGTGTTTCATCTCTGCCAATCGGTTCGCAGGGCAGAAGCCCAAGACCGATTACACAGCCTCCCTGAGCAGCAAACTCTTTTATTTTAGGAAGCACCCAGTCTTCTATGGATACAGAAGGCGGAAGAATCAAAACAGAGTAGGAGGCCCTGCCAATCTTGATTCTTCCCTCCTCCACTGCTGCCTCCTTAAGAATTTCACTATCCAGATGTTCGTATGGAATCTGCTCAAACAAAAGATTTTTGCATATATGAACCCAGTCATCTCTTAATCGGTTACACTGTTTTTCTTCTTCCCCACACTCTCCACTATAAGGAAATCCGTGGAATGGATTTCCCAATCTTGTCCACAAAGAAGCCACCGGATCCAAAACCGCTACTGAGACTTCCGCTTCTGTATTAGAAATCATAGCTCCCATCCGTCCTACCAAATCCGCCAGTTTTCCATAATATTTCCAGTAAGGATTCTGGATAAACTGGGATGGAGGGGCGTCATGTTTGGTAATGTCAGCGATGGTATAATAAAAGGCATGGAAATTATAAAAGTTAATCCCTTCCGCTCCCAGCCGGTCAATCATCCATTTGGCATCCTGCAAAGTCATTGTCCAGCCTACACTGTGAAAACTTTCAATCATTGCCTGAGATTTATTTAACTGTCTGGTCAGCGAACTGACAGCCCGGGCATTGCTTCTGTAATTTCGTATGTATTCATCGTAAATCCATTCCAGCGGCTTTCCCAGCTTTTCATGGGCCGTATCGCCTCCGATCACATCGCTGAACCTCTGAGTTCCCAAACGCATAGAAGGTACTTCAGTAACGTAAGAAAGCTGATTCTCCTTACACCAGCCGGCCACTTTCTCATGATAATTTCTTCGAAAAAGAATATGTGCCGTCTCATACAAATCATATCGAATTTTAGAAGCGTTTTTTATTGTATGGTCATGGAGCGCCGGGAGAGACTCCACCAGAGAATACCCATTTCTTTTTTCAAATTCTGCAGGGAGAAGTTTTGACCATGGAATGGGGCTGAGCAGTCCCACCTCATCAGAAAACATTCCATAAACAGCGGTTCCAAAGTGCTGGCCCAAAGCTTTTCGGTATCTTTCGTGGGTAGTATTTAAAAAGGTGTCTACGGCATCTTCATTACACGGGTCAAAAAATCCTCCATAGTATTTAAAATCTCCCATAGAAGCTTCCGTGTATATCTCCAACCTCCAATTTCCCTTAGGCAGAGTGGTTTTTAAAATTTTTCTTGGCCCGTAGGAGAAAAACCGTTTGTTGTTATATTTTGTTAATCCAGTTTTCTGATAAATCTTCTCTGTCTGAATAATTCCCACACTTTCTTTCAGATCCACCGCCTTATCCCACAGGGCCTCTCCCTCTGAAACAGGTACTGCTCTGGCATAAAGGACATGACTCCACCCAAGGTCTGCTTCTACTAAACCTCCTTCAGAAAAGAACCTCTTATGATTCAGAACCATATGTTCGGCTTCCGGATGTTCCAAAAGCACTTCTCCGCCGCTCATACCACTGGGATAGGGATATTCATCATACAGCCATGCCTCCATTTTATAGGTTTCTGCCGTCTGACAGGCATAATCCACCATTTCAAACCATTCTGTGGACAGATAGGGGATTGTCATCCCCTGTCTGGCGCAGATAAACAGTCCCCCAAGTCCCTTTTCTGCCATTTCCCTTATCTGATATTCTATTTCCTCTTTGGTCATTTCACCGTTCCAGAACCAGAATGGCTTAATCCGATATTTGACCGGAGGATTCTTAAATTCCTCTGTTAAGTTCATCTCTTCCTCCATTTCATAGACACGTTATCTTATTCCTGCATTTGAGAATAAATAGCATTCACTTCTTCAATTACTTTATCACCGCCGCTCTTAGACCAAAGATCCCACTGTGCCTTCAACTGTTCCTCGTCAATCTGGCCAACAATAAACTGAACTCTGGCGTCTTCAATAATTTTATCTAATGCTACGCCATTTTTCACGTATTCCTCAGAGTCTCCCAGAATTCCTGCTGCCGGATCAGAAACGGCGTACTGTTCGTTGGCGGAAATTACAGCCTGCTGCTTATCATAATACTCACCTCGGTTAAGGGTTACATAGGGATCTGTATTCGGAGCGTATTCCGTATAGGATACCAGCTGATTCAGCGCCTGATATTCCTGATTTAACGTAGTGTCCTGGCTTGGAATCAATCTTCCTTCCTCATCAAAATGATAATGATTTCCTTCCAGTCCGTAATTTGCCAGTGTCATCATCTCTGGATCATTCATTTTATCCAGAAAATCCAGACATTTTCTTACGTCTTCTTCCGTCTTTGCTGCCTTGGTAATTACGAAGAATCCCTGGCAGCCAAGAGTAGCCATAGTTGCCGGCTGAGAATTTTCATCTTTTTTTATGGCCCCTACAAAGTCCAGATCCGGTCCTTCAATGCCCTGTGTCTGAAAATAATCCATTACCCTCCGGCCGTCATCCAACGCATCCACTACCATGCCTGCTTTCTGGGTTTTTATATCATCCGTCTTAGTAGAAGCATCTCGTGTAGGAAAGTCTTTCTTAATCAATCCTTCCTCACAAAGTTTTCTAAACCATTTTAAAGCTTCCAAATATTCCTCTGTCTGCTGCTCTGGAATTAATCTTCCATCCTCCTCCGTCCAGCCGTTGGGAGCTCCAAACCAGGTCTGCATAATATCAAACGGAGCGGTAGCCTTGGAAAGGGCCAGGCCGTATGTATCATCTTCTCCATTTCCATCTGGATCTCCATAAGTAAACTGATAGAGCATATTATAAACATCTTCAATGGTCTCTGGAGCAGACAATCCCAGATTTTCTGCCCAGTCCTTACGATAAGTAAGACCATTTCTTCCCAAAGCTCTTCCCCGATAGACTCCGTAAAGCTTTCCGTCAATTCTAATATTGTCGTTTACCACTGACTTGGAATTTTTTAAATGAGGATAATCGGGAAGATACTGTTCAATATCCCACAAAGCGCCGGAACGGGCTGCATTGATAATGGCCGGAGATTTTTTATCTGTGGCAATGATCATAGGCATATCTTCTCCCCCTCCCGCCAGAATCAAATTCAGCTTATCATCATAGCTGTCACTGGGCGTCCACATAATATCCAGATTTGTATTGGTATAATTCTCCACCGTATCCATAATCGAAGCGCCCACATCCCCTTTCATGGGATTTCCCATATAATCAAAAGACATGATCTTCAGATTGAATCTGCCGTTATCCTCTGCAGAATTTGCCTTACCAGAGCAGCCTGTCAGACATCCTGCCGCCATTACTGCTGCCAGTCCCGCTGCTGCTGCCCTTTTCCATACTTGTTTCCTTCTCATATTCTACCTCCTGAACCCATTAAAATAATCGTATTTTTTGTCAGCCCTTCACCGCGCCAACCATAACTCCCTGCTCAAAATACTTCTGCACAAAAGGATATACCACCAGAATTGGAATTGTAGCTACCACAGTAGCCGCCATCCTTACCGCCTGCTCCGGCGGAGTTCCATTGGCCCCAAAATCCAGTGAACTTCCATCTGCGCTGACCCCCTGAGCCAAAAGTACAATCTGTCTGAGAATGATCTGCACTGGAAACTTTTCTGTACTGTTTAAATAAATGAGGGAATTAAAAAAGTCGTTCCAGTGAGAAACTGCGTAAAACAATCCTACAGATGCAAGCGCAGGTTTTGAAAGGGGAAGAACTATCTTGCAAAAAATTCCGATATCGGAACAGCCGTCAATTTTGGCAGCCTCTTCCAATTCTCCAGGCAGTTCCTGGAAAAAGTTTTTCACTATAATCAAGTTAAATGCATTGATAGCCCCTGGTATCATCAGCGCCAGATAACTGTCCAGCATATGTAATCCCTTTACCACCAAATAGTTGGGAATCATGCCTCCGGAAAACAGCATGGTAACAATCACCATATTAAGTACAAGATTTCTTCCCCGCAGATTATGCTTGGAAAGAGGATAAGCAAGAGTCGTGGTAAAAAGCATATTAATAACAGTTCCCACAATCATAATCAAAAATGAATTTCCAAGTCCTCTGAAAATGCTTCCGTCGTTCACTATGTATTTATAAGCATTTAAAGAGAAGGTATGAGGAATAATGAAAAATGATCGTTCCACCAACTCTCTTTCTGTTGCAAAGGAACCTGCCAGAACATAGAGAAATGGTGTAATCGTTAATACACCTGCCAGAATGCATATAAAATATACAACAGCCATTC
This sequence comes from Candidatus Hungatella pullicola, assembly GCA_019114305.1. Lineage (GTDB taxonomy): Bacteria > Bacillota > Clostridia > Lachnospirales > Lachnospiraceae > Hungatella_B > Hungatella_B pullicola. The sequence goes on from DXFU01000057.1 coordinate 87,368, forward strand.
CCACTCTCTCAGCAGGACTTTTTTTCATTTTATGCTTTTTTTGTATTACATTAGCCGCAAACATACTCACTCCTGCCTTTCATCAATATAAACCGGTTTCGCCGCATTTCTTGCAGATCCAGTTAGTTCCAAGAACCATGACCGTAGCCACTACAGATTTAAACATACCCACTGCCGTACTGTAGGAAAAAGCTCCCTGAGTAATGCCAAGGGTATATACATAGGTATCAAATACTTCGGCCACAGAAGCATTCAAAGAATTTTTCATCAGGAAAATCTGTTCAAATCCTGTATTCAGCAAGGTTCCTACCTTCATAATCAGCATAATAATAATAGTGCTTTTTATAGCCGGAAGAGTAATGTGCCACATCTGTCTTAATTTTCCCGCTCCATCTACCTGAGCGGCTTCATAAAGCTGAGTATCCACTCCTGCGAGGGCCGCAAGGAATATAATCATGCCCCAGCCAGTTTCCTTCCAAATATTCTGAATTACAATAATCCACCGAAAATACTTAGGATCTGACAAAAACTCCGGTGTCTCTCCTGTAATCATAGATACCAGATGAGTAATAGCTCCTGATTCCACGTTTAAAAGCGTAAAAGTAAGGCTGGCAACAATTACCATGGAAATGAAATGAGGAACATAAATCATTGTTTGTATGGACTTTTTCAGAAAACGGTTCTTCACTTCATTTAACAGCAATGCCAGAATAATAGGCATTGGAAAAAAGAAAATGAGATTCATAATAGAAATAGAAAAAGTATTGACCAGAAGCATTTTAAAATCCGGATTCATAAAGAAATTCTTAAAGTGTTCCAGTCCCACCCATTCACTTCCCAAAATACCAAGATATGGACTGTAATTCTGGAAGGAAATAATCAATCCTCCCATAGGCACATACTTGAAAATAATGAGATAAATAACTCCTGGAAGCATCAGCAGATACATCCATTTGTGTCTTTTCAAATAAGGAAGAAACGATTCTTTCTTCTCTTTTGCAGACACCGCCTTTGACTTTGCCATAAGCAATCCTCCTATTTTTCTTTGCGGCCTTCCGTTTTGGTGCTGTGGGCCGCTGCTCATGGCTTAATCATAACGGCTTTTCAGTTTTTTTCAACAATCATTACTTTTACACACTTTTACCCAATTTCACCCCTCTATTTTTGTATATTTTATACAATTTAAGGCAAATTATCTCAAAAACAATCCAATTATAGACAGGATTATAGTTAAAAAATAAAAGGCGGATTATCTGTTTTCCCGCCTTTTACTCTATCTATTCTTCCATCCAAATCGGATTTGAAAAAGGGATTATCTATTTATTTGGTAAAATAATCTTATTTTTGCACTGTTCTTCTTCTAATTCTGTATATTTTTTTCTTTCTCCTCTTCCCTTTGAGGATCTTTCTTGTCCCTATACATCTGCCGATACTTTCCAGGGGTTATATCCATATGCTTTTTGAATACCCGGATAAAATTCTGAGCATTGCTGTAGCTTAACTTTTCTGCTATGTCACTGACAGAAAGATTCGTATCCTTCAGAAGCTGCTTGCCCAGCTCTAGTTTTTGCTCCGCCACATAGTCGCTGAAGGTAATATCCCTTGTACTTTTCATCACCCGCCAAATATAACTGGGGTGATAGCCAAGCCTGTCCGCACACTCGCTTAAAGTCAGGTCACCTGCTGACTGAGCTACAAGCTCTTCAATCTTTTCCATAACCATTTCAGTGCTGCTCTTACGGAATTTCTTCAGTCCCTCCATTACAGGGCGGATCACCTGTTTGTCATAAAAATTGAAAATTGATTTCCTGTCATACAGCTGCTCCAGACGTTGGAAAATATCTCCCTCTTCCTGAGGAAATATATCATTGACTGCAATACCTGCATCTGCCGGAACCGACAGGATGGCCAGAAGGAAGCGGTAAAGACAGTACTTCTGTTCTGTCAGGGCTGCCCCCTCCGCTCTCAGCCCATTCAAAAATTCATTCACTGCCCTGGAAGCCCTTGCAGAATCACAGGCATCTACTGCTTCCCGTATTTCCGTTTCTGCAACTAAATTATATCCCGCCGTCTGAGAGGTCCCTGCCAAGTCTTTGTAATATGTAACCCAGCTTTCTCTGTTTCCTTCTGCTTCTTCTCCGGCTGCCGGCACAGAATCATTCACCTTTAAGGCTTCCAGGCTTTCATGATACGCTTTCCGGAATTGTTCCTTACTGGAAAAAGCCTGACTGATTCCCAGATCTGCATAGATTCCCTTTCTGCTTCCCGCAAAGTTTTCCAAACGGCTCAGAAGAAGCTTTTCTCTCTCTTCCAAGGTTTCTGGTCCGTCTCCTCCCAGAATAAAAACTATGGCACGATTATAAAAAATTGGCGGGAGCAGGAGAAGGCTGAGAATTTCCTCCGGCAGGTCTGCCATCAGTTCCAAATTTAAGGCATCCTGCTCCGTCTGTTCTTTGCTCTCTTCTGAGATGTCAGCGCAGAATATGGCAGAAACCAGAGAAAAGCATGAAAACTGCCTGATTCCCAGACGTTCCCACGTCTGAGCGATTTCTTCCTCTCCCATTCTTCCCCGAATCAGTCTGAGAGCAAACAGTTCTTTAAGCTGTCCTTTTTGCCGATCTATCATTTCACTCAGCTTTTCATTTCTGTCCGTCAAGGTATGAATCTCACTGTGAATCAGAGAAAACTCATCTTGTCCTTCTTTCTCCCGTTCATCAGAAAAATTACCGGTTATGGCAGATACCAGATCCTGAACCGGACGGTATACCCGTCTTGTTCCCGCCATACTGATTGCCACCACGGCTCCTGTCACCAGAAGAACAATCAATCCCATAGTAAACAGAATTCTGGACAGCTCCGGATTGGACTGATCCGCATTAAATCCGGCCATATAAGTCCAGCCTGTCCCATCTGACTGGCGGACAGAGACAAGATATTCGCCCTGGTCCGTGGTGATGTTCAGATCTTCCCCGTCCATTAAAAGCTCCGGATTCCTCTGAAAATAATCTGCCAGACCGTCGTCTTCCCAATAAACCTTCTGGCCGTCTGAATCAAAAACCAAAAGGCGGCCGCTTCCCAAACTGTCTTTCATCAGGTTTTCCATCTGGCCCCTGCTTACATGAAGAATAAGGGCGCTGCTGTGGGTTCTGCTGTAAAGAGGAAGTTTTACCACCAGAGAAATATAGCCGGCCGGGATATATTCAGAATACACGGTTTGATTCTCATCATTAAAATCCGGCTGGCAGAGCCAGTATAAATTTCTTTCATTCTGACTGACACTTTCCAGAAAATCCGGATTTCTTATTTCATCAATGGAAAACATACCTTTATTGGTTAAAACCCAACGATTTTTGTAATTGACAAAAGCATATCCCTCTAAATAATCCACATAGGCCTGATCTGTGAGAATTCCATTGATAAAGCTGTTTAGCTGATTCAGATCCCCCATAGCCTCCTCCATAGTCAAAGAAGTCATTGTCTGACTTAAACTGGAGCCTGCAATTCTTACACAGCTGGAATAAATAGAATTCAGCGCGTTGTCCACCCTATTTTCTATTTGATGGAGAACGGCCCTGTTAGACTGATTCGCATTTTTCATAACTGCATCTCTGGCAAGATAATAAGAATACATTCCCAAAACCAAAATAGGGACCACTGCCGCCAGAAGAAAGTACAAAAAAATCCTTCTTCGATAGACAGACTTTCTCTTTTTTTTATCCACCCCGTTTTTCCTCCTAGTACTTTCCAATATTCTCGCCAGAATCTATAAGAATCACAGCGTCGTCTCTTATAGTTTTTAAAAGATTCACCATAATCTCCCCCGGTACCGCCACACAGCCTCCTGTCGGCACTCCCGCCGAGCAGTGAAGAAAGATAGCCGATCCCCTGTAGGGAATACATTCCTTGTTATATCCGATAGACAAAACATAATTATATACCCTTCCGCAGCCCAGCAAATGTTCAGAACTTGAGGCATTAAATGCCTCCCCTGTCTCATTTCTGTCTACAAACTGATTGTAATACCGGGAGCTGCTGTCTCCAACCCAGTAATGGCTGTCTGTCAGCTGAGTATAAGGTCGTACAGAGCCTGGATTCGGCTGAATTCCAAACGCCTTATCCAGGGAAAAAAGGCCCACAGGAGTCTTTTCGTCTCCTTCTTTTTCCTTCCCAAGACCTTTTCTGCCTATGTAAGCTCCTGTATCCGCAAACGTGCTCCATGTCCCGTCAGCTTCCTTATTATATATGGTGACACGGGCGCAGGAATCTTTGCCTGCTACAACAATAAGCTGGCTGGTATTTTCTCCGGCTTTGAGATCCTCCACGTTATACTCATCCGGAATCCAAATACCGTTTCCGTCCACATAATAACCGTCTGGAGTAACCTGATTGCGGGCAATATTCCCATTTTCATCTCTGTACATCCAGTCTCCGCTCTCCTTCTGCTCCCAGTTTCCTCTGAAAGCCTGGTTTTCTTCTGCTGCCAAAACAACCTTTGAATCAATTAAAGTCATAATAACCACAGCTCCCAGAAGGAAGGCCCAAATCAGCTGTCTTCCCCTTCTCATATGTATGTTTCTCTCCCCTTTTTATGATCTTCTAATACTATAGCAGGTGTAGGATTGTGAATCAAGAAAGACTTAGGAGTAAGATCCCCAAATTGGACAAAAACCGATACAACAGCCACACATCTTCTGTCGTATCGGTTTTCTAACTATTCTATATCTTTCCTCCGGCCTTCCATAAGGCCCCTTCCCTTTTTGACTTCCTGCCGAAAGCTCCTATCAAAGATCAATATATCCAACGCCATCCTCTATGCGGATTTTTGTTCCATAAGGACGGCACAGACTGTCCAAATACCGCAAAGTGTCTTCGTCTTTGCTCATCTTTGGAAGTCCTTTTTGTGAACGGGGCTGATCCATACCAAGGGTAATGGGATACAGCTGAATTTGAACCAGCCTTCCATCTTCCACAGTCCAGGCCGCCATTACGGCTCTCCATATCTCCTTTAATACGCCAAAACCAACCGTACCATTTTTGCTCCGGTTATCCATGTAGGCTCCCACTTTTGTATTAAGGGGAAGCTTCTTATTTATGTAGGCATCATAAGGCTGAAGGCTGACGGTCTCTGTTTCAAACAGGAAATTGCCCAGACTGTAAAAAATAGGCTTTTCTTTATAAATCTCAATTCCTCTCAGTTCATGAGGACCGTGACCGATAACAGCGTCCGCTCCTGCATCAATGCAGCTTCTGGAGAAGATTTCCAGAAATCTTGCAGGAACCGTAGTATCCTCCTGATCATATTCATGGCCATGGAAGCTTACCAAAACCACATCCGCCTGTCTTCTTGCTTCAGCTACCTCTGCCAAAATCCGGTCCATATCTTCCTGGTTAGGTTCACTTATAATTTTATTTTCCTCATCCAGCACAAACATGGCATCTTTTCCAAAGGGAAGAACTCCCGGAGGGAACGGATTGCTGTAGCCATTTTTAATGGAATTCATCTTTGGAGCATTAATACAGGTTACTCTGGCCAATTCCTCCGCCATGTTAAAATGCTCCTGATCCACATGATAGTAGGTGGTAAAGCGCAGAGGATTCAGTCCCGGTCTGCCTGCCAGCTCCTCTGACTGGCCTCCGGCTCTGGACGCCTCAGAAAAAGAGGAGGACACACTGATTAATGCAACCCTGTTTCTTCTCGTCTCCAGATAACAGGCCTTGGAAGCCTCTGCCAGATTTCTGCCTGTACCGGAAAAGATCATATCTCTCTCCTTCAGATGACGGATTGTAGCCAGACAGCCTCCCTCTCCATAGTCTCCTGAATGGTTGTTTGCCGTATTGTAGATATTAAATCCAAATTCATTGATATCGTCTAAGGCTTCCGGCTCCATCATAGCCCAGGTTCCTCCGCTGACCGCAGCAGGATATCCTTCCTTATTGTGAAAAGTCATTTCCAGGTTGGTAAACTTTACGTCATGCTTTTCAATACATTCCCTTACTGCCTCAAATCCTTCGTATCCCTCTTTAGGAAAACGTCTTGTAATGAAAGTATCCCCCGTAGCAATAAAGGTCAGTCTGTTCTTCTCCATTTCCCTATCTGTGCTCCTTGTCTCCGTTAATATCAAACACGGTTCCGCAGAAAATTTTTACTCCGTTTACCAGAACCGTCTCGTCAAAATCAAACTCCCTGCTGTGACCTACACCTGCCTCCCAGGTAAGAAGTCTCATAAAAGAAGCCTCTCCTCCATGTTCCTGAACCCGGTTAACCATATAGGACACATCCTCGCTTCCGCCCATTTTCATACTGTCTTCCTCCGATACCGGAAGGTGAAGATTTTCGGTACACACCCTGCGGATACGGTCTATCATAGACTGGCTGCTTTCCATAGAATTGGCTGCCCCCATCTTTTTCTCCTCACAGGTTACCCCGTGCATTTGAGCCGCACTCCTCACAACATTCAAGGCATACTCTTCCATATAGGCGTTGATTTCCGTTGTCTCTCCCCGGACTTCCAATTCCATCTTTACCTCATCAGGAACCACATTTCTTCCGCTTCCACCGTGGATGGTTCCCACATTGATTCTGGAAGCACCCCCGCTGTGTCTTGGAATGGCGTAAAGGTTTAATATGGCTGCAGATGCAGCCAAAAGGACGTTTTTCCCTTTTTCCGGACAGCCTCCCGCATGAGCCGCTTTGCCCCGGTAGGTCACATCCAGCTTTGTTGTAGCCAGACAGCCATGACATCCTGGAATTACAACAGCACTATCTTCCGGGCAGGAAGCAGTTACATGTGAACCAAGGAAATACTGAACATCATCCAGATGGCCTTTGTCCACAACAGCCTTCGCTCCTCTTACCCCTTCTTCCGCAGGCTGGAAAATCAGCTTAATTGTACCGTGAAGGAACTGCTTTAATTCCATAAGAATTTTTGCCACTCCAAGTCCAATGGCTGTATGTCCGTCATGACCGCAGGCATGCATAAAACCGGTGTTCACAGAGGCAAATCCCTCTCTGCAGGGCCTGTGATCCTCTGTCTCCTTTTCAAATACTCCTAATGCATCCATATCAAAACGCATGGCAGTTACCGGGCCTTCTCCGCAGCGAAGGATTCCGATTACGCCTGTCATACCATCTTTTGTTCTCTCTAAAAATTCCGGATCCGCCCCCTGGGCCGCCGCTCTCTCGTACTGAGCCTTAAGTTCTTCCCTGGAAGGGACTCCCATACGGGAATCCCTCTCACATACCTGCTCTCCTGTAAGTACCTCATAGCCCAAATCCTTCAGCCTTCTTGCCACCAGAGAGGAGGTTCTCATTTCAAACCAGCCGGTCTCAGCGTATTTATGAAAATCCCTGCGGCAGGCAGTCAGCTCATCTTTCATCTGATCTGCCAGGCTGAGAATCTGTTCATAGATATCCTGACAATCTCTACTGCTCATTTAACTCCCTCCTGTATTTTTCCATCTCGGAATCGGAAGCGTACACAAAGTGTCCTGGTCTGATTTCCTGAAAGGAAGGTTTCTCCCTGGAATAGTCGTTCATAGAAGGATCATAGTAAATTCTCTTTTTCTTCTTCTCCACCAACGGATCCGGCTGCGGAATGGCGGAAAGGAGCGCCTTGGTATACGGATGGATGGGATGAGCGTACAGCTCGTCTGCATCTGCCAGCTCTACCAGGTTTCCGAAGCACATAACGCCGATTCGGTCTGAAAAATATTTTACAACTGCCAAATCGTGGGCAATAAACAGAATGGTAAGATTCATTTCCTTCTTAATATCCATAAGAAGGTTAATAACCTGAGCCTGAATGGAAACATCCAGAGCGGATACCGGCTCATCGGCAATAATAAAGGAAGGTTTTAGCACCAGAGCCCTGGCAATGCCGATTCTCTGTCTCTGGCCGCCGGAGAACTCATGAGGATATCTGGTTGCATGCTCCGGAAGAAGTCCTACCTTATCCAGGATTTCAGCCACCTGTCTGTGCTGTTCTGCTTTATCCTTAATTCCTTTCGTCTTCAGGCCCTCGGCAATAATCTCCTGCACAGTCATTCTTGGATTGAGAGATGAAATAGGATCCTGAAAAATCATAGCCAGGTTATTTACAATATAGTTTCTTGTCTCTTTGTCCAGTTTTCCTGAAATTTTCTTCCCATTAAAAATCAATTCTCCTGAGGTGGGATCGTAGAGACGGATTAAGGTTCTTCCCAATGTTGTTTTTCCGCATCCGCTCTCTCCTACCAATCCAAAATTCTCGCCTTTGTAGATATCAAAGCTTACATTATTCAAAGCCTTTAACGTCTGATGTTTCCCAGTACGGAACTCCATGTTAAGGTTTTTAATTTCCAGTATTTTTTCTTTCTCTGCCATTTTAGATTCCTCCCCTTTCCCGCATTCTGGCAATACGGTTTTTAAGCACCTCCGGCATTTCTACCTTAGGCGCATTGGGATGAAGCAGCCAGGTTGCCGCATAGTGAGTGTCGCTTAACTTGAAAAACGGCGGCTGCTCTTCAAAATCAACGGCCAGCGCGTACTGATTTCTCTCCGCAAAAGCGTCTCCCTTAGGTGGGAAGATCATATTAGGCGGAGTTCCCGGTATAGAAAACAGTCTGTCCTTTGTCTCCAGATCCGGCATGGAAGACAGAAGGGCCCATGTATAGGGGTGAGCGGGAGAGTAGAAAATCTCCTCACTGGTTCCTACCTCCACAATTTTTCCTGCGTACATAACACAGATTCTGTCAGCCATATTGGCTACAACACCCAGGTCATGGGTGATAAAAATAACGGACAAATGCTGTTCTTCCTTGATCTTGCGGATTTCATCCAGAATTTTTGCCTGTATGGTTACATCCAAAGCCGTAGTGGGCTCGTCGCAGATCATAATCTTGGCATTGCTGGCAAGAGCAATGGCAATTACGATTCTCTGGCGCATACCGCCGGAAAACTGGAAGGGATACTGCTCGTAGCGCACTTCCGGATTGGTAATTCCAACCATCTCCATCAGCTCCAGAGCTCTCTTCTTGGCCGCCTGCTTGCTCATCTTCTCTTTCAGAATCAAAGCCTCTGTAATCTGCTTGCCGATTTTCATAATCGGATTTAAGGCGGAAAGGGGATCCTGGAAAATCAAAGAAATCTCCTTGCCTCTGATTTTATAAAAATCTTTTTCACTGTATTTTGTCAGATCTTCCCCGTTGTAGATAATCTCACCTTCATCAATTACGGCATTCTTGGGAAGAATTCCCAGGATGGCTTTGGTGGTTACGGATTTTCCGGAACCGCTCTCTCCTACAATTGCCAGTGTCTCGCCCTTGTGAAGGGTAAAATCCACACCGCGTACAGCCTGAACCATACCATTATATGTCTTAAAAGACACAGTCAAATTTTTTACGTCAAGTATTGTTTCCCTCATTATGAATCCCCCTTATTCCGCGCCTCTCAGTGTTGGGTCAAAGGCGTCTCTCAGTCCGTTTCCAAACAGGTTAAAGGAAATCATCAAAAGTGAAATAATAATTGCCGGAAATACAACCTGTGTAGGATAAAGAAGCAGTACCTTCTGTCCCTGGGAAAGCATAACGCCGATAGAAGGCTCTGGAGCCTGCAGACCCAGACCAATATAAGCCAGGAAGGACTCTGCAAAAATTGCCGTAGGGATAGCGATCATGGAGCTTGTAATAATCGGTCCGATGGAGTTTGGAAGAATATGGCGGAAAATCAAAGCAATATCCTTTACGCCAAGGGTTCTGGCCGCTAAAACATACTCTCTTCCCTTAAACCGATAGAACTGAGATCGGACCATTCGGGCCGTATTGACCCAGTCCTTGATTACAAGGGACATGATAATGGAAAACATTCCTGTTCCCGCTACCATAATAAACAGGGTTACAATAACGATTCTTGGAAAAGCGTTGATAATCTCTGTAATACGCATCATAATCATATCCGCCTTTCCGCCGTAGTATCCGGCAATAGAGCCGTAAACCACACCGATAACCACATTGCAGGCCACAGATACAACAGCAATAATCAGAGAAATTCTGGCTCCCCGCCACATTCTGGTCCAGATATCTCTTCCCAGATAATCGCTTCCAAACCAATAGCACTCGTCATCAGCCATGCCTACATATTTGTAGTAGTCCACTTCCAGATCAACCATCCTCTGACCATTTACCAGCCTTGGATTCTTCACCTTAAGAATGCAGCCCTCCGGATATTTGGTTGTGTCATTGATGTTGTCATAATTGCGGTTTTCCAGAACAAATCCGCCGTCAAAAATGCCCAGTCCCAGCTTGGCTATCGCCGGGATTTTAGGAGGCATATTGATCCTGTCTGTATGCTGCTCATCGTATTTATACTCATTCATTCCCGGACCAAAAACAGCAAAAAATGAAATAATAAGAATAATCACTGCCGCGCACACAGAAGCCTTATTCTTGGCAAATCGAAGCATAACATCCTTAAAGAAGCCAATGGGCTTTGTCTTAAATTCACTGTCGTGAAGCCTCTCATTTTTCTGAACAAGAACAAACTTGTCCGCCGGTATGCTGTCGTATTTTTCTTTGTTCTCTTCGTATAGTGTCATTACTTTTTACCTCCCATCCGGACTCTCGGGTCGATAATTCCATAAGAGATATCCACAATCAGGACGGTAATCAGGGATATCATAGAGTAAAATACCAGGATAGCCACCGTCAGCATATGGTCACTGGCATTAATAGAATCTACCATCAGGCCGCCCATTCCCGGAACGGAGAAAATGCTCTCCACAACCAAAGAACCGCCCAGCACATTGGCAAACATAGGTATAATAATGTTGGTCAGCGGAACCATGGAATTTCTCAGTCCATGGCGAATCGTACTCTGCCCGTAGGTAAGTCCCTTTGTCTTGGCCAAAAGCATAAACTCTGAATTCATAGTCTCAGCAAGCTCTGCTCTCAAGTATCTTGCCACTCTGGCAATTGGATCAAACATCAACGCCAGAATGGGCATAAACATAGACTGCCATTTTAACAGCCCTGTAGCAGAAACGTTGTAAATAATCGGAAACGCGCCGAATTTGAAACCGAGAAAATACTGAAGCGCTGCCGCGAAAACGAAAGATGGAATAGAAATAAATAATACTACCATCAAAGATACCAAATGGTCTATAATAGTGTTTTTCTTAATTGCCGCCACAATTCCAGCAGCCATGCCGATGGGAAGGGCCGCGAACAGGGAGATCAGATTCAGCTGCAGTGTGACAGGAATCCGGTCTCTCAGAATATCAAACACAGGAACATTGGGACGCATCTTTGCAGAAGTTCCCCAATCCCAGTGAAGGAAAATATTCTGAAGAAAATATCCATACTGTTTAATAATAGGCTCGTCAAAATGATACTTTGCGTTGAGGGCATCGATAACGGTCTGGGATAAATCTCCTCCCATCTCGTAGACACTTCCAGGCATCAGACGAACTACCATAAACGCAATGGAAACAATAATAAACAATGTAATGAACATTGCCACAATTCTGCTTAAAATATATCGAAACATCTCGCTCCTTCCCCTAGAGTACCTCAGTCAGGCTGCTTAACTAGAAAAATGTAATCATGATTTTATCATAAGCATTCATGCCGCTTTCCCGGCAGCAAAGCTTTCATAAGTAAAACGCGAGGCTGCAACAATGTTTGCAGCCCCGGCTTTTTACTGGTATATTGGCTTATTCTACAATCTTAGCGTAGTCCCAGCCCCACTCAACGCGGTTTGCCCAGTTTTTCATGGTCAGTTCCAGTCTGTCTGCCTTCAGATACTTATCCACAGTCTCAATAACAGGGATAATAACCGCCGGCTCAACCAGAAGGTTTTCCATTTTTGCAACGTCGTTTAATCTTACGCCTTCTTCAAAACGATTGGTTCCGAAGTTAGCCTCGTCAAATACCTGGTCAAATTCTTCGTTGATGTATGGCTCGTTCTTTGCTGAATAGTAGGAAGTCCAGTACTTAAAGGCATTCCATGGCATCAGGTCTGTGCTGACCCAGCCGCCCCAGCTGATCTCGTAGCTGTCTGGCTTAGTTGTCCAGCTTCTCATCAGATCTCCTCTCTGAGAGGATGGCATAGCCTGAAGCTTAAGCTCAAACTTGTCGCCCAGAACCTGCGGCCAGCTCTGCTGTAAAAACTCGCTCATAGTAGTCTGAGGAGCTGTATCGTTGTAAATCATAGTCAGGCTTACCTTATCAATGCCTGTCTCTGCCAAAGCTTCCTCAAACAGCTGTTTTGCCTTCTCCGGGTCATAACCGTTATTTTCATGGAGATTTGCCTGTCCCTCTTCGGTATCTCTGAAGCTCAATCCTGCCTCAAGATCAATGATGTGAGTCGTAGGAACAATATAATCTGCCGGCAGATTGTAAGTCAGATTTGCAATGCTCTGTCTGTCAGTTGCATAGAACAGAGCCTGTCTGAACTTTTCATTAGCCAGAATGGGCTGATTTGGGTTCACTGTATTAATGGTAATATGGGTTACAGAATTGGAAGGAGACTGAAGAATTCTTGGATCTTCCTCGTATCTCTGGAAGTTCTCAGCGCTCAGCTTCACATAGTCGATCTCGCCGTTGTCAAACAGCTGCATCTGTGTGCTGGCATCCTCTACAACCTTAATGTTGATTCCGGCAAGCCAGATCTTATCCTTAAAGATATAATTAGGATTCTTCTTAAAGTTAATTTCCGCATCGTTAGTCCAGGACTCTACTGTGAAAGGACCTGCAGAAATCCAGTATTCCTCGCTGGTTCCATAGAGAGTCTCAGTTCTGTCCGCATTCATGCCCTTCTCATAGTACTCTTCATTGATGATACAGTTAGCCGGATGAGCCAGATGAGTCATAACCTCTCTCGCGTCATGGCCGGATACAGTATGAATCTCAACAGTGAGATCGTCAATTTTCTTAAGTCCTACTTCTTCCCATGTGCATCCGCCCTGGAAATAGTTAAGAGCATTCTCAATTTCAATTACATCCTTTGCAAAGTTGCTGGCTCTTAAGTTGGCAAGCTTTGGATCCAGCATCATCTGCCAGGTATAAAGAACATCGTCAGCATTGAGAACATCTCCGTTCTCCCAGACAACGCCGTCACGGAGCTTGATCTGCCAAACTTTTCCTTCTTCATCTACCTGAATAGGATCCTCTGCAGCCAGCTCGCCGCTTAAGGTACAGAACGTGTTGTCTTCATTGGGGAAATAGGTGTACAGAAGAAGAGAACATCTCTTAATCTGTGTAGATGAGTAAGAGTTAATGTAGGTAAGCGGATTTAAAGATCCAATCTTATTTACGCTGGCCTCTCTTAAAATTCCATAGCCCTCATCTGTCGGTGTCTCACCGTTCTTGTCATCTGCAGCTGCCTCTGTGGCCCCCTCAGTAGCTTCGGTAGCTTCTGTAGCAGCTTCTGTAAACTCAATGCTCTCATCTACAGACTGTCCTGAATTTCCGCAGCCGCTAAGGGAAGCTGCCATCATAGCCGCTGCCATAAGGGCTGCTGCAACTCTGATTCCCTTTTTCATTCGCTCATTTTCCTCCTTTGTTTTTCTTGCTATATAATATGTATAAAACCTGTTCCTGTAAGAACATGGCCTATAGCCAAAAGCACAGTACAACGGAGCACAAAATCATAGCTCCCGCTGTAATATAACATTCTTTAAACCCCTTTTTATAGTTCCTTCCCTGAAGAAATTCATAGTATCCCTGGGACGAACGTTGAGTAAAATCCCGGTTCTTCCAGATATTTACAAATTTCTGAAATCCATAAATAATCAAATCATAGAAATGCAGACTTTTTGCTGTCTGAAACAGCCCTGCAATCAAAAGACAGATTCCAGAAAGAGCAAACGCGTCCGATATCCCTGCCAAGCTGCAGTTTCCTCTTATTACCAGGAAAAATACAAACAGAACAGCAGCTCCCATCAGATATCCTTTCCATTTTCCTCCATTCATTTTCCCGCCTTACCTTTCTCTTGGAATCATCCGGCTTCCGTAGGAAACAGCAAAAACTTCTCCGTCTTCCTTTCTGCACAGCCGAAGATATCCGTCAGAAAATCTTCCTCTGATAATAGCGGCCTGAGAATTGACTGGAAGAATTGGTTTTTCCTCCCCATCTATCTCAATTCCAATTACTCCCGGTTCCTTCTCATAAAGCTTCAGTCCGGTTCCCTCTCCTGACTGGTAGCTGCCTGCGGCTTTCTCAATGGTTTCCTTATCCCAGGAAGTCTCCTTCCAGCTATCTCTTCTGTCTATAGGAGAATGACCGTTGTATGCCTTAAGGAGAGCATCTGAAATCAATCCTACAGGAACTCCTGAAGTGTTGCACAGAACAATCACTGCCGCCCCTGCCTCATAAGACCAGGCAATATTGGAAGATACGCCTGGAAGGCTTCCGCCGTGGCCGATTACCTTTAAATCATCCATCTGCTTAATGGATAACCCCAGTCCATAGCTGTCCCGGGCAAGATAAGACTGCCAGCCCCTGCACATCTGACCGATTCCAAACTGGCTTAAAATTCTTCCACCCGGACAGGCACCATGATTGAGATACATGGTCAGATATTTCTTTAAATCTCCAAGGGTGGACTTCATGGCTCCGCCGCCGTTTAAAACAAAGGCGTTGTCATGGTAGTCTCTGGAGCCTTTTATAACCCCGTCAACCCTCTTGTATAATACAGAGGCGTTGTCATCAGCCGCAGGCCTGACGAAATCGCAGAAGCTTCTGTCCATTCCAAGAGGAGCCAGCACATGGCGGTTCAAGTATTCCCCAAAGGAATCTTCCGGACCCACTCTTCTTACAATTTCTGAGAGAAGGCCAAATCCATCGTTGCAGTAGCTGAAATTCTCCCCAGGATAACCATTCAGACCATTTTCCATGGTCAGACTGTCCAGTCGTTCAGCTACCAGCTTTGCTCCCTCTACGGCGATGGCCTCATTGTAAGCGAAATCACCGCACTCTTCTTCCTTTAGTCCCAGACTTTCCGCCACCTGACCTACCAAAATCCTTGGAAGAGGAAAAAATCCGCCGCTGTGACAGAGAAGATGACGTATGGTTACCCTTTTCTGATTTTTATTGGTAAATTCAGGAATATAGGCAGATATGGGATCATCCAAGTCCAGCTTTCCCCCTTCAGCCAGCTGCATAATGGCAAGAGCTGTAAAGGATTTTGTCACCGATGCAAGACCAAAAATGGTATCTTCATTAATTTCCTCTCCGGTCTCACGATTTCTTGTTCCCCAGAACCGCTGATAAACGGTTGTTCCGTCAGCCTCAATGACAGCTGCTGCCAAACCCACAGCGTCATATTCCTTTATTATGTTCTCAATCTCCATCTCAGCTAAAAGGAGATTTCCTTTTGTCATAGCGTTCATTTTTTCACCTCTGTACTTTATCTATATAATTATGCGTTTTTTTGAATATATTCTTACTTTTGGGTATAAAAAAAGCCCCTATATGATTACGGAATGCAGTCCGTCAGATACCGCTTTGTATCCTCTTTCACAATTCCATATTCATAAATAGGAACCACTCTCAGTCCAGCAACTGTACAACCTTCCCTATCCTCTCCAAAAAACTGAAAGATTTCCCGAAGTTTTTATACGGAAGTCACTAACACCACTTCAACGTAATACTTTGATAAAATTTATTACTTGTATTATAGTGAATGCCGGTCTCTGAGTCCAATAAAATATTGGCATTGGTTATATTCCCAGCAGGAATATAACCTTAGATCATGCCTTTTATGTATTCCTGAATAAATATTGAAAACCGCAAAACTGCCTGGGAGCTTTTGTGGTCGGACTGATGGAGCAGATACACAGCGCGGCGCATATCCTCTTCAATGGGAGTAAGCTTTACCTTATCACTTTTCCCCCAGGAATATTCCGGCCAGAAGGTAATTCCAAGCCCCTGTTCTGTCAGCTGCTGCACAATATAAAGAGTATCGCACTCAAAGCTGATATCCGGAACCACCCGGGCCTCATGAAACTTAGCCTCTGCCATATTCCTCAGCTGGGCGCCTCTTCTCAGCACTATAAACCGCTCTCTCTTCAATTCTCCAAGACTGATGGTATCCCTTTCATCCAGCCAGGTTCCCTTTTTCGAAGCCAGACAGATTTTTTCTTCCAATATACGAATTCCATTGGTATATTGAATCTCCGGGGCCGCGCTTCGGATGCACAGATCCCAGTCTGTCTTTTCTCTCTGCTCCGTAATAATAAACATGACTCCCGGCTCCAGCTCTTTAAACTTGCGGATTATATCAGCCAAAAGGGAATTGCAGGATAAAATATTCAGCTTGATTACCTCTCTGTTTTCTCCGAAAAGCTTCAGTTCCTCCTTTACTGCTTCCAGGTTGCTTAGCAAAGGAAGGGCTCTTGTAGCAAGAAGCCTTCCTTCTCTGGTAAGCTGAATTTTCTTTCCATGTCTCTGAAGAAGCTGCACCTGCAGTTCTCCCTCCAGAGCCTTAACAGCTTTGCTTACGGCCGGCTGCCCCACTCTCAGCTCGTGTGCTGCCTTGGTAATATTCTCATATTTAGCCACATACATAAAATACTGAAGCTGATAAAACTCCATGCTCATCCCCCGCCGGCTTTCTTTCCATTATTTTTCCAGTTCCTCTCTGCAGGACGCAATTGCCTTTTTCATCGCCTCCTGACCTGGAGCGCCTGTGGTCACACGTTTCTCCACACAGGTTTTCAGGCTGATTGCCTCATATATGTCATCTTGAAATACAGGGCTGATTGCCTGATATTCCTCTAAAGACATTTCATCCAGAGAAATTCCTTTGTCCAGGCAGAACAAAACCAGCTGTCCCACAATTCCATGGGCATCCCGGAAGGGAACTCCATGATTTACCAGATAATCAGCCGCGTCGGTGGCATTGGTAAATCCATTTTTGGCACTTTGCTCCATTTTATCCTTTCTGAAGGACATGGTAGAGATCATCCCCGTAAACAATGCCAGACAGCCTTTTACCGTATCAATAGCGTCAAAAGTAAGTTCCTTATCCTCCTGCATATCCTTGTTATAAGCCAGAGGCAGGCCCTTCATGGTGGTAAGAAGAGACAGGAGCGCACCGTACACCCGTCCTGTCTTTCCGCGAATCAGCTCGGCAATATCCGGGTTTTTCTTCTGAGGCATAATGCTGCTTCCTGTACTGTAGGAATCATCAATTTCCACAAACTGATATTCATTGGTATTCCAAATAATAATTTCCTCACAGAAACGGCTTAAATGCATGGAAATTGTAGACAGGGCGCTCAGCAGCTCAATCAGATAATCTCTGTCAGACACAGAATCCATACTGTTTCTTGTAGGACCGTCAAATCCAAGAAGGCCGGCGGTATATTCCCGGTCCAAAGGATAAGTTGTTCCGGCCAAAGCTCCCGAACCTAATGGGCAGTAATTCATTCGCTTTCTGATATCCTGAAGCCTTGATCTGTCTCTGGAAAACATTTCAAAATAAGCGCCCATGTGATGAGCCAGAGTAATAGGCTGAGCCTTCTGCAGATGGGTAAACCCAGGCATATAGGTGTCCAGATTTTCCTCCATGAGTGTAAGAAGCTCTTTCAGCAAATCCTTCAGCAAATCTTCCAGCTGATCAATCTCGTCTCTGGTATACAGCTTCATGTCCAAAGCCACCTGATCATTGCGGCTTCGTCCGGTGTGAAGTTTTTTTCCAGCCTCTCCAATGCGCTCCGTAAGAACAGCCTCTACAAAGGAATGAATATCCTCATGCTGGGATGTAATCACAAGCTTTCCCTCATCCAGATCCTTTTCAATCCCCTTCAGTCCTTCTACGATTGTCTCCTTTTCTTCTCCAGACAGGATTCCCTGCTTTGCCAGCATCGTCACGTGAGCAATGCTGCCGGCAATATCCTGGTGATAAAATTTCTGGTCAAATGAAATAGATGCGTTAAAGTTGTGCACCAGCTGATTGGTCTCTTTTGTGAAGCGTCCGCCCCATAATTTCATAGTCATCTCTCCTCTAATTGATAATCTTCTGTGTCTTGTTCCTGTTCTGTCATATATTTTCTTTGTATGCTTTTTTTCTTTCCAGCCTGATTTACACCTGCCAAAATCACAAGGAAGGCAGCGCTGATGCCTGTAATAACAGCTCCCGCCTTCAGTCCCTGGGGAATATACTTAAGCTGTATTTCATGGGTCCCTGCGCTGAGATGAACACTTAAAAAGGTATCAAATATCTTATACGGCTCCTCTTCCTGGCCGTCAACCACAATCGTCCAGCCCTCGTCATAAGGAATGGAAAAATACAAAAGTCCGGCCCGGTCAGAATCTATGGTTCCCTGTAAAAAAGTGTCCCTTACCTTGGTCATCTGGGCGGAATTTCTGTTTAGAATCTCATAAATCTGTCTCAATCCCTCAGGGGAGAACCGATATACAGATCCAAACATCTCCTCGCTGCCGTCATCGTTCTGCAGAGAAACTTCTGTTCCTGCTTCCAGATACCCCAGTTCCAGAAAATATCCTCTGTTTACATTGTCAAAGCTTTTTATGCTGTCCTCTCCCACATAAACAGTAACCTGTTCCACCTTTTTGTTGCTGATATAGACATAGTAATCTCCCGGTTGGCTGACTGTAAAATCCAGCGTTGCCGCCAGGGTTTCTGAAGGCACCTCTTCAAGGAGAGAGTCCGTTCCCATGACTGCGGCAAAATCATTCTGAACATCAGCAGGATTTGACAAATCGGTCTGCCAGTTTCCTTCCAGATCATAAGGAATCACTACTCCTACAGGAAGAGTGTAGGAATTCTCATACAGCCACATGCCGTCCTTGGCATCTACCAGACTTAACAGACCGGTATCAGCGGCCTCTGTGGAATAAAGGCCATATTTGACGGAAAACAGAGAATCTACAAAAGGCGTGCTTCCCGTTATGCTGTAAGCATTGGTAGAGCTTTCACATCCAAGACGGCGGAAAAAATCAGTCAGATCCGCATTAGCTGTAGAAGAAAACAGGGAAACCGTTGGAATATTCAGCCAAGCTCCGTCGTTTTTCGTTTTTCTGGTCACTTTCTCAAAACGAAACAGATCTCCCTCTCCCATCACGCTTTGAGCCAGGCTTCTGGAAGCCTGATTATCTGCCGTATAGCTGATTCTGCTGGTTGTAGTGACGCTGGTAACCGTGGTATTAACCGCAGCCTCCACAGAAACAAGAGCCAGCGCGCACAGCACCAAAAGACTCCTGCTCTTTCCCTTCTGATAAAGCCATATAAGCCACAGATAACCGGCCAGATAGAGAATAGCCACATAAAATACAGAGAAATGGTATGCGCTGTCTGTAATCAATTTCTGCGCCAGGAGGACAAAGACCACCGCCGCCCCAAAGGAAGCGCTCACCCGTCTCCAGGATGTAATCTTTAAATCCATATACGCCTTATAGCAGACAGTGAGAACCAGGAAGATATAGATAAAAGACTGACGGCATGGCAGGCTGTTTGGATAATGAAACCCATGCCAGATAAAGTTCAGCACATTAATGGAAAAGCTGGCAAAAAACAGCAGCAGCAGTCCACAGTAAACTGCTTTTTCCTTTTTTCTGATTCTGGAGGACATAAGGTACAAAAGGAAAAACATAAGAACCGCCACGCCGCAGTATATATTGGGCCAGTGGTCAAGGCCCGTCTCCGTTTCCACATTCGGCAGATGCCTCCCTATCATATCAAATATAGAAAAATAGGAGGAAAAAGTCTGAGGAAAATTAACATTTCCCGATGCCGTAGACTGAAGTACACAGATTTCCGGCAGAAGAACCACTGCCGCCAGACCTCCTGCCGCCAGAGAAAAGACTGTGAAACGCGCCGCAGCGCCTCCATACCAGGATGCCTTTTCTTTCTTTTCCAGAATCAGCAGAGCCATAAAATACAGCACCATAAAGATGCAGATCATAATGGATATATAATAATTGGATAAAATAGAAAGTCCAAGAGTGATACAGTAAAGGAAACATTTTTTCTCCCTGACCAAACGCTCCAGTCCCAGCACAATGAGAGGGAACAAAAGGAGGCAGTCCAGCCACATAATGTTCCAGCTGTAAGCTGCCATGTACCCGGACAGGGCATAAAATATTCCAAAGAAAGCAGCGCCGAAATCATTGGTTTTACAGCTTTTTCTCAGATACCAGGCGAAGGAGAGACCGCTTAAGCCGATTTTCAGCACGATCATATAAGTCATAAATTCTATGATATATGCCTTGGGACAAAAAACAATCAGCCAGTTTAAGGGGCTTGCCAGATAGTAGGCATACAGCGCCGCAAAGTTTACCCCCATCCCTACATTCCAGCTGTACAGAAGGCTGCCTCCCCCAGTCAGCTTATCCTGAAACTCAGAAAAGAAAGGGGCATATTGATGGTACATATCCGTCCTGAGAAAACTTTCATCTCCAAAGGGAAAGATTCCTCTCTGTATAAAGATAATTATCATAATAATGACAGGTACCAGGAAAGCAGCCAGCAGACCGTCATAAGGTCTTAAAAGTCCAGGTTTTGAAAGCTCTTCTTCCCAGTCTTCCTCAAATCCGTGATTTTCCGGAAAAGGAGAAAGTTCCTCTTCTGTCTCTTGGTGAGGTTTTTCTTCTGTCCTGTCCTCTGAAAACATTACCGGTTCCCCGGTTTCAAGAGCCTTAAGGCCCTCTGTGTGATTCTCTCTCATTCCCGCTCTGTCCTCCGGGAAGCCATCAAAAGACGGCTGGGAAATTTTATTCCCCGCCTGTTCTTTTTCAAGAATACTCTCCAGCTCCCTTGAAATTTTTTCTATCTCATCATCCCGCTCCATGTTCTATCCCTTCTTCTAAAGGAAGTGTCAGACATTTTTAAAAATAAAAACCTTGCTGAACACATAATTAGCGATGACAACTGCCACAGATACAATAATCTTGCTGATGTACTCGCCCATTCCAAGCCAGGACACCATAACGATCATAAATATCATCTCCATGGCTCCGGATAAAACCCTGCACGCCACAAAAGAAGCCATCTCTTTCGCAAGATATGCCGGTTTCATAGAATAGCTTTGAAACACAAATATCTTATTTACTATATAGGCGAACAGCACAGATACAGCCCAGGCCACAGCAGTTGCAATCCGATAATCAATGGAGACATAGACCATTGCTCCGTAAACCACCCAGTTAACAAGAGTGGTCAGCACGCCAAAAATCAGGTAAGAGATTACCTCCCGGTTCATAACTTTATCCCACAGTTTTTTAATCATTTTTGCGCTCCTGTTATTTCTATTTCTTTGTTTTTCTGCGCGGCGGATGCCATTATGCACATAACTTCCATATTCTCTGACATCTGTGATCTATTTTATTATAGTGAAATTAAATTGTAAAGACGAAACTTACTCTGACGCCGCCTGGGAACCTCCAGCCTCCTGGATGAGGAACTGTTCCGCTCCCTGAGAGTAGTGGAGGGTCCCGTCTGTTTCCATAAAAATTCCATATATATCTTCCAGAGAATCCAAAAGCTCCATCCCTTTTTCAAGGCCTAAAGAAAAGCATGTAGTGGACAGGCCGTCTCCATCTACAGACAAAGGGGACAAAATAGTAACCGACTCAAGACCATTCTGGTAGGGATATCCTGTTGACGGATCCAGCAGGTGATGATAATTAATGCCATCCTCAACAAAGCAGCGCTCATAAACACCAGAGGAAACTACAGACAAATCATCAACAGCCAGACTGCCCAGCACCTCATCAGCCCCTCCTTTTGGATCCCGAAGTCCTACCCGGAAGGGTTCTCCAGAAGTCTGCTTTCCAAGGCAGAGCACATTGCCCCCCAGGTTGATAATGGCGCTTTCTATCCCTTCTTCTTTCAGATAGTCTTTCATTCGGTCAGCAATATAGCCCTTGGCAATGGCTCCCAGATCAATGGCCACATCATCGGAGAGAAAGGTCAGAGTATTTCCCTCCAGCTTCAGATTTTCATATCCCACCTTTTCCAGTCCCTCTTCGATCTCCTCCTTTGGGGGCACCTTTTTCTCATCAGTAAAGTCCCACAGGGATGAAACCGGCTCTATGGTTATATCAAAACTTCCTCCGGAAAGTTCTGAATAGTAAAGTCCCTTTTCCAAAAGAGCCGCCATATCATCGGAGACCTCCATGGGCTGAGTCTTTGGAGGCCTGTGATTGATGGCGTAAAGCTCACTGTCCTCTCTGGTTCGGCTGAAAACCATCTCATATTCTCTGCACAGATCCAGGGCGCCGTTGAGGATGTCCATATCGTCGCTGTCATAAAGGGTAACTGTCACAAACGTATTTAAAAGGAAAGCCGACTTTGTTACCGGCTGAATCACCCGCTTGCCACAGCCTGACAGCAGAATACCGGAAAGGAGCAAAATACAGAAAAAAACTGCCGGACCGGCTTTTCCCTTTCCGGCCTTGTGTTTTGCTGTCATTGTTTCTTTTCACCAATCCCTTCCGCCGCTTTCCTGACATGTGAAACAAACAGTTCCCGGATGGCCCCAATCTCTCCCATCCCACGAAGCCGGCAGGTCACTTCAAATCCCGCCTCCTCCAGACATGTTTTCCAGGAATCCTCCTCTCCTGCCATATCATTGTGAGCATGATCTCCGGCCACAATCATCAGAGGCTGAAGCAGAACCTTTTTGGACTGTGAATTCTTTACCGACTGTTTTACATCCTCCAGATCCGGTTTTGCCTCCACAGTTCCTATATGGTATCGTTCTCCTCTTTCTCTCAGCTTCCCGGCCAGTCTGCGGTAGGCTTCATTTGCCTGATGATCAGAGCCGTGACCCATAAAAACAATCTCCATCCCAGCCTCATAGTAAGAGGCCACATCCTGAACCATAGCATTGGCCGCCTGGTCAAAGTCTTCCTCACATGCAAGAAGAGGAAGACCGCAGGCTATGCACCCAAATCCATTTTCTTCCTGTCTTATATCTTCCCTCATCCCTTCATATTCAATACCAGGAATTACATGGGTAGGCTGAACCAGAATGTGATCATACCCCTCCTCTCTCAGCCTCTTTAAGGCCTGCCTCATATTATCCACCTGAATCCCGTCTCTTTCCCTCAGCTTTTTTATAATCATGGAGCTGGTATAAGCTCTTCTCAGCTCCCACCCCGGCAAAGCTCCGGCTATATCCTGCTCAATGGGATCAATATTCTTCTCCCCTGCCTTAATATAGCTTGTTCCAAAGCTTACAACCAAAACTGCTTTTTTCATTGGGTTTGTTTCCTTCCTGTTATGTTAAATTCCAATTTAACATATCACAGATGAAAATCAGTGTCAAATTACTTTTAAACGCGCAAAAGGCACAGAATCCTGGATTCTGCGCCTTTTGCTTACATTGCATGGCAGTATACAAAGAAGATTACTAAAAGTCAACTTCTGTATCATAGAAGCAGCAGGTTAACAGCTTTTCCATCTCAGCCGGTGTAATCGGTCTTGGGTTGGAACCTGTGCAGGCATCTCCTACAGCCAGCTCTGCTACTGTTTTTAACTTGTCGTTAAATTCTTTTTCATCAATGATTCCGCCCTCATACTCTTTGATGCATGGAGCAATGTTAAGTTCCACATTCATCTTGCGGATTTCCTCGATAAGAGCGTCAACAAGGACTTCTGTGGTATCTCCTGTCAGACCGATGAAACGGGCAATATCTGCGTATCTCTCAGCAGCCTCAGGAACCTTAGCGTTAAATTTAATGACCTTTGGAAGGTACATGGCGTTAGCGGCGCCGTGAACAATATGTCCGCCGGAATAAGCGGCTCCTGTTTTGTGAGCCATAGAGTGAACAATTCCAAGCAGAGCATTGGAGAAAGCCATTCCTGCCAGGCACTGAGCATTGTGCATTCTGTCTCTGGCTTCCATATCCCCGTTGTATGATTTTACCAGGAATGTATGTATCATCTTAATAGCGTGAAGTGCCAGAGGATCGGTATAATCGCAGTGGAGTGTGGATACATATGCCTCAATGGCATGAGTCATTGCATCCATACCAGTATTGGCAGTCAGCTTTGCCGGCATAGTCTCTGCCAGATCCGGATCTACAATGGCCACATCCGGGGTAATGTTAAAGTCAGCTAAAGGATACTTAATTCCTTTCTCATAATCTGTAATAACGCTGAAAGCGGTTACCTCAGTAGCTGTACCGGAAGTAGAAGGAATGGCACAGAATTTTGCCTTTGTTCTCAGCGTAGGGAAACAGAATGGTGTAATCAGATCCTCAAATTTTGTATCCGGATACTCGTAAAAGGCCCACATTGCCTTGGCAGCGTCAATGGGGGAACCTCCGCCGATAGCTACAATCCAGTCAGGCTCAAATTCCTGCATAACTTTAGCGCCCTTCATAACCGTTTCAACGCTGGGATCCGGCTCAACGCCTTCAAACAAAGTAACTTCCATGCCTGCTTCTTTTAAATAGGTCTCTACTTTATCAAGAAAGCCAAAACGCTTCATAGATCCGCCACCTACTACAACAATAGCCTTCCTGCCTTTTAAGTTCTTCAATTCTTCCAAAGAGCCTTTTCCATGATATAAATCTCTGGGTAGAGTAAATCTTGCCATTTTTCATGTCCTCCTTATTCATCTCTTTGTAACTCTGTGACTATTTTATCTCCTGACACAAAGAAATTCAAAGGTAAATATGCATATGCCTCCATATAAATATTGATATATATTTAACATTTTATACAAGAAGCAGTTCTTCTTTCACCCGTCTCAGCTCTTCCAGAAATAATTTTTCCCACACAGTTCTTATGCTTCCCTCCCTGTATACCAGCACATCCAGGCACTGACGATTCCCATCGGCACAAATTTTCTCTTCCAGCTTGTAAGCGGAAAGAATTTCCCGAGGCATGGGGGAAACCCACATATAAGATTCCTTTACAGCCCGCAGAATATCAAACTGGCTTCCTCGCTCGAAAACATAAATTCTTCTGGCAGTTCCTTTTTTCTTATTCTCTGGCCGTTTTCCGCCTCTTCCCCCTCCGTCGCCATGGACAATTTCAATTCCTGACTCCAGATCTGTCAAAAAAATTTCTTTTTTCCCTGCCAGAGGATGGGAAGCTGACATGAGAACTCTGCTGGAAAAATCCAAAACCAGCTCAAAGGCAAGTCCCATTTCCTTCAGTCTTTGAATACAGTAGCGCTCCATGGATAACGGGAAACGGATAATTCCCATGTGATACTCTCCGCACTCCACGCCCCTCAGGGTTTCCTCCCAATTGGTCTCTTTCAGCCACACATCCATTGCCGTCTCATCTGCCATCCGCTCAATCAGCCGTGCAAAAGCGGTACTGATATAAGTAGCCCTTGGAATGGAAAGGCGAAGCTTAGCTTCCCCTTCCCGGGAAGGCCTGTATAATTCCTCCATCTCCTCTATCTGCTCCAAAATATTTTTGGCGTACTGGAGAAATATCCTTCCTTTGTCTGTAGGAACAACCCCCTTAGAAGTTCTCCTGAATACAGGAGCCCCCAAATTTTCCTCCAGGGTCTTAATTGCCTTGCTTAAGTTAGGCTGATCCATATATAAATTAGCTGCCGCCTGAGTTATGGAGCCGGTTCGTTCCACTTCCACAGCGTATTGTAACAGTATTGTATTCAAATGACACCTCCTCTTACCAGGCCATCCCTTTGAAAAGTGCCCGGCTGATTTTCTCTATAGTTTATTTAAAACATCAGTCCACGGAACCGGTTGAAGCAGGCAAGAATTTCCTGTTTTCTGGGAAGGGCCAGGTTAATTGGCAGATACCCTTCCTCTCCCAGAGAGGCAAGCCCGTCTTTTCTTACTTTCTTTTCCAATTCATCAGCAATAACTGTCAGGCTTCTTTTTCCGTTAATCAGATGGCGGGAAGCGTATTTTACCATATATCCCAAAGCCGCAATCTGTTCAGAATCCGCAATCTGCTCCACAAACCGCAGATCAATCACCTCTTTGTCATACTGAAGGCTGTCTCTTCCCAGAACTTTCATCTTCACCCGATCATCTCTGCCCCCGGATTTTACAGCCTTTGGTATCCGCAGATTCTCCTTTTTCTCAGCAGACAGAGATTCCACCTTCTGTCCATAGGCCTCGGCCGCCTTCTTTGCCTCAGCAGTTACCTCTTCCGGCACATAGCAATCCATTTGAATCACATGATCTGCCACATAAAAGTAGGAACCAGAGCTTCCTGCTACCAGAATGGTGGAAACCCCCAGCTGCTCATACAGCCCCCTGATTTTTTCAATAAATGGAATAATCGGTTCTTTCTCTCTGTGAACTACCTGCTGCATCAGCTGATCTCTTATCATAAAGTTAGTAGCGCTGGTATCCTCATCTACCAAGAGCAGACGGCTTCCGCTTTCCAGGGCCTCAGCCACATTGGCGGCCTGAGATGTGCTTCCGCTGGCATCCTCAGTGCAGAAATGAACTGTATCTCTTTTATCAGGCAGATTTCGTATAAACATGGAAATATCCACCTGTTTTACGCTTCTTCCATCTTCCGCTCTCAGTTTTACCGCAGTGTTGTCTGTAATTACAAACTCGCGGCCGTCGCCTTCAATATGATTGTACACTCCTGCTTCCAAAGCTTCCAGCAAAGTGGACTTTCCGTGATAACCGCCTCCCACAATCAAAGTAATTCCTTTGGGAATTCCCAGACCTTTTATTTTCCCACGATTGGGTAAGGTCAGTTCTACTTCCATGGACGCAGGGGAACGGAAAGGAACCGCAGACTTCATGGGAAGACTGGACACTCCTGATTTTCTGGGAAGAACAGCTCCATTGGCCACAAAGGCCGCAAGCCCCATCTGAGGCAGAGCGCATCTCACTGCCTCCTGATCCTGTGCCAGTTTCCTCACTCTCTCAACCATTTCCTTTTCCTGCAGCCCGTATTTGCCGTACATACAGGTTTTTGCCGCACAGACAGGAAGAAATTCAAACAGGATCTTAATCAGTTCTCCGGATTGAATGGTTCTGCCAAAAGCAGGAAATCCAGCCTCCATCCGGATTATCAGACTTCCATCCTCAGGATTGATGGTACAGGCAGTGCGCTCTAAAATTTCCTGCCCGGGACGGCTTACAGCCAGCAGACCGCTTTTTCCCGACCCTTTGGCCTTAAAATTAAACTGCTCAATTTCCTGAGAAAATTTTCTAAGAAGATGGTCCTGAAGAGCGATTCTTTTGTGATACTGATTGTAGGATTCCACGGGAAATCCCGCTCTTTTTCCTTCTACGTGGATGCTCACTTTAGAAGGCGAGGCAAAAGGATCCCCCTGGACGTGATCAATGGAAAGGATATATTCGGGAAATCTGTACTGCCCTTTGGCCCCCTTATAAGCGGGGTATCCTTTTCTGTCTATGGACTGCAGGAACTGTCTTAAATCCTGAGATGATTTCATATTTTTTCCTCCTTCATGTTTACCATAATTCCGGCTGCTGTCCCTTCTGTTCTTTGCCGGATTTAACTGTATTCTTTCTCCATTGAGAGGGAGAAACTCCATATATCGTTTTAAAGGCCCGGGAAAAACGAAGCTGATCTGAATACCCTACGGTCTTTCCAATATCCCCCACGGACATCTGGGTCATCAAAAGAAGCTGAGAGGCCTTTGACATTCGGTAATTCATCAGAAGCTGCTGAGGGCTCATGCCAATGTGCCGCTTCATAATCCTGCTTAAGTATCCCCGGCTGATATTGCAGAAATCAGCCATATCCTCCACGGTAATGCTGTTATGAAAGTTCTGTTCTATAAAATGCACCGCTTCCTTAATGTAAGTATCCGTCAGCCGCTCTCCGTACACATTCCGCTTTCCCTGGGAAGAGCGGATCATATAATCCATGCACCGATACAGCTCCCCCATAAGTCCAAAATGAGTGGTTTCTTCCTGGTGGAAGGTAAGATTCAACATAGTTTCCTTAAGTTTATTGGATAAATTCCTGTCTGAAGAACGGTAAATAGGATTTTCAATGCTCAGATTACAGTTCATAAGAATCTCCTCCACTCTCACTCCGTCAAATTCGATCCAGGTATACTCCCAGGGATGATCCTTGTCCGCATAATAAGTGGTATTCTGATGGGGAAAAATAAGAAATCCCTGACCGCTGAGCACCCGAAAGGTTCTGTCCCTCCCCTTGCCATCGGCCGCCACTAAAGTTCCGCTTCCTGAAATCACATAATGAAAGAGATAATGGTTTCTCACATAGGGCCCAAAAGAAGATAATGGAGTACACGGTTCGTATCCGTATTGATAAAGGCAGAGGTCAATATAGTATGGGTTGGGAAAAAGCTGAAATTTTGTCTGTTTCATGGTGCCAAACCTCCTTCCTCCCAGTATATATCAAAATGTAATCTTATATCAATTAGAAACTTAAAAAGTTACAAAATGGTATAGAATCGGAGCCATTACCGCATATATGACCGGTCTCAAATCTCTTATAATTCTACTATAGCCCGCCGTTCTTTTCTCAAAGCGGCACAGCCGCTTCCGGGCGCATGATAATTTTATATCAGCAGGAGGAAATAAAATGAGAAGCAGAGATATTACAGAATACATTACGCTCCAAACCAAAAACACTACATACCAAATTGGAATTTCCTCTTTGGGATTCCTGTTCCATCTCTATTACGGGCCTAAAACGGAGGGAAAAGCGGATTACCTTCTCACAGGCCGTGACAGAGGATTCAGCCCTAACCCCTACGAAAAAAAGGAGGACAGAACCTATTCCCTGGATGCGCTTCCTATGGAATATCCCTCCTATGGAAACGGCGATTTCCGAAGTCCCGCCTTTAACTTAAGAACTTCCATGGGCGTCTTCGGTGCCGATCTGCGTTACCGCTCCCACCGCCGCACAGAGGGCAAATACTCAATCCCCGGACTTCCAGCCGTTTACGCCTCAGCTCAGGACAGCTATACGGTAGAAATCTTTCTGGAAGATGAAACAGCCCAAGTAAGCGTTGTATTAAAATATGGAGTTCTTCCCGACCTTGATGTCATTACAAGAAGCGTGTCCGTCACCAACACCGGCAGGGAGACCATCTATATAAACAAAATATACAGTGCCTCCCTGGATTTTCTCACAGGCGGCTTTGACCTTCTCCATTTCTATGGCCGTCACGCCATGGAACGGAATCTGGAGCGATTTCCGATTCTATTTGGAAATCAAAGCTTTGGAAGCCGCAGAGGAACTTCCAGCCACCAGCACAATCCTTTTTTCATTCTGGCGGAGTCGGATACTACAGAGGATTTTGGAAGCTGTTACGGTATGTCTCTTCTGTACAGCGGCAATTTCCGGATGGAAGCAGAAAAGGACCAGTATGGACAGACAAGAATTCAAATAGGCCTTTCCGATGAAATGTTTGACTACCCTCTGATGCCAAAAGAAGAGTTCCACTCCCCGGAAGCAGCCATGGCCTACAGCGGCAGGGGACTGGCCCACCTGTCCCACATTTATCACAAACTGATTCGCCGCCACGTATGCCGCGGAAAATACAGAGACTGCCGCAGGCCTGTTCTTATTAACAACTGGGAAGCCACCTATATGGATTTTGACGGAGACCGGCTGATTGAAATTGCCAGGCAGGCTGCTGAACTTGGAGTAGAAATGTTTGTACTGGATGACGGCTGGTTTGGAGAACGAAACTCCGACAATGCCGGCTTGGGAGACTGGTATGTCAATGAAGACAAGCTGAAAGGGCCTCTCTCCCGCATTTCCCAGGCAGTACACCAAATGGGCATGAAATTTGGTCTGTGGATTGAACCGGAAATGGTCAATGAGGACAGCCAGCTGTATCGGGAACATCCGGACTGGGCATTGGTGGTTCCCGGCCGGAAGCCGGTTATGGGAAGGAACCAGCTTGTCCTGGATTTTTCCAGGGAAGAAGTGGCTGACCATATTTTTTCTATGATCTGTAAGGTTTTGGACAGTGCTGAAATTGAATACATCAAAATGGATATGAACCGCAGCATCTGCAACGTGTACACAGCCACGGAAGGATTTCAGAACTACGGGCAGATTATGCACCGGTATATGTT
Source organism: Candidatus Hungatella pullicola (assembly GCA_019114305.1). Classification (GTDB taxonomy): domain Bacteria; phylum Bacillota; class Clostridia; order Lachnospirales; family Lachnospiraceae; genus Hungatella_B; species Hungatella_B pullicola. The sequence continues at coordinate 117,360 of DXFU01000057.1, forward strand.
AGGGGTTTACCGCTTTCTGGACAAGCTGACAACCCGTTATCCTGACCTGCTCATAGAAGGCTGCAGCGGCGGCGGCGGACGTTTTGACGCAGGCATGCTCTACTACACCCCTCAGATCTGGTGCAGCGACAATACAGATGCCATTGACAGAATCCGGATTCAGCACGGGACCTCTTTCGGTTATCCAATCAGCGCCGTAGGCTCTCATGTCTCCGCTGTTCCTAATCATCAAACCGGCCGGATTACTCCTTTCCGCACCAGAGCCGTTGTAGCTATGGCGGGAAGCTTCGGTTATGAACTGGACTTAAACAGAATCTCCCCTCAGGAAAAAGAGGAGGTATCCAGACAGATTGAGGATTATAAAAAATACTGGGATCTGATTCAAAATGGTTTGTACTACCGTCTCCACAATCCGGAAACGGACAAGGAGGCAGCCGCCTGGGAGTTTTTGTCAGAGGACCGGAAGCGGGTTCTGTTAAATATTGTCTCCCTGGACACCCACGGCAACAGCCCGGTTACCTACATTCGCCTCAAAGGCCTTGATCCAGACAAAATTTACCATCTGGAGGGAGAAAACAGCTCTTACCCCGGCGCCATTCTCATGCAGGCAGGAATCCCAGTTCCCGCAGAACTGTCTGAGTATAAGGCATGGCAGTATTCCTTTCTTAGGGAGTAAGCCCGGTCTGCGCCTTACAGCAAAAACAGGGCAGCGAAAAACTTGTGATTTTGGGCTGTCCTGTTTTATGAAAGCTTTAATAAAACAGCAGCCAGGATCTTGGTGTGCTCCCTGTCAAGAGGACACCAGCTTCTCAGCTGCCGGATTTCTATTTTCTCTATTGAATAAACATAGCGTCTCCAAAACTGAAAAAGCGGTACCTTTCCTTAATCGCCTGGTTATAGGCATTCAGCACATGCTCTCTTCCCGCCAAAGCGGACACCAGCATAACCAGTGTAGATTCAGGCAGATGAAAATTGGTAATAAGGCAGTCCAGGATTTTAAACTCATATCCCGGATAGATAAAAATATCCGTCCAGCCGCTTCCCGCCTTAAGAATTCCCTCCGGTGTAGAGGCGGACTCTATGGTGCGGCAGCTGGTAGTTCCCACACAGATCACCCGGCCGCCGTTCTTCTTGGCATCATTGATCTTTTTGGCCTCCTCTTCCTCCACCACATAAAACTCGGAGTGCATATGGTGATCTTCAATTTCATCTACCTTTACAGGCCGGAAAGTGCCAAGTCCAACGTGAAGGGTTACATGGGCAATGGAAACGCCCATATCCTGGATTTCCTTTAAAAGCTCCCTGGTAAAATGGAGTCCCGCCGTAGGAGCCGCCGCAGAACCTTCATGCTTGGCGTATACGGTCTGGTAACGGTTCTTATCCTTCAGCTGGTGCGTGATATAGGGCGGAAGAGGCATCTGCCCCAGTTTATCCAGAATCTCCTCAAAAATACCGTCGTAGGAAAACTGAATCAGTCTGTTTCCTTCCTCTACAATATCCACTACTGTTCCCGTTAAAAGGCCTTCTCCAAAAGAAATTACCGTTCCGATTTTTGCTTTTTTCCCCGGTTTTACCAATGTCTCCCAGATATCATTTTCTCTCCTCTTTAAAAGAAGAATCTCTATCTTGGCGTCCGTCCCCTCTTTCACGCCGAACAGGCGGGCAGGAATTACCTTTGTATCATTGATGACCAGACAGTCTCCCTTTTTTAAATAGGATAAAATATCCCGGAATTTTTTATGTTCTATGTCTCCTGTCTCCTTGTCCAGAACCAAAAGCCTGGACCCAGACCGATCCTCCAAAGGATCCTGAGCAATCAGCTCCTGAGGCAGGTCAAAATAAAAATCCTTTACATTCATGGCAGTCTCCTTATGCTTCTCCTGTATTCTCTTCTGTACTTTCTTCTGCATCTGCAGATGGCTCACCGGCTTCTTCCTGTTCCGTCTCCACAGAAACTTCCGTCTGAGTTTCTTCCTCAGGCATCAGCTCATTGTATACAGCCAGCAGATTCTCGTCTGTCTCCAGTGCCTCTCTCAGGCCATTGTTAACCTCCAAAGCCATCTTTTGTACCTGACTGCTGAGGCTCAGCTCATTGATGAGATTTTGCTCCCCTTCTTCCGGCACGGCTGCCAGATTCCAGGTTCCGTCTCCATTGGAACGGGCGTAAGCGGCCACAAGAGCCGGAACCAAAGTATCCGCCTGACGAAACTTAACCTGGAACCGGGCGAAAACCACATAATCCCCCTCTTCCAGTCCCGGAGCCGTATAGCATTCCAGGTCGTAATAATCCTGATAATAAGCCGACTCCTTCAGAAGACGGTTTCTCTCATTGTAAAGCTCTGTCTGAGTACAGGTATCCCCATAAACCTCCTGAAGCTTCAAAAGGTCACATTCCTTCCGGCCGGTGAAATACTTGTCCATAAGATCATGGATCTTTGGCACAGCCTCTCTCTCCAGAACCGTCTCCTCCTGATTTTCCCATAAAACAGTGTCCTCGGCCGCCTCTCCTTCCAGAGTCTCTGTCTCAGAGTTCTCCATCTGAACAGCAGCCTGGGAAGGCTGATTCTGCCCGCCGGCTCCTGGATCAACAGCCAGTATAATCACAATTAAAACCAGGGCCCCAAAGGGAAGCGCCCCGAATTTTATTCCATCTGTCCAATTTTTTTCCCTTAACCACTGCCTCCACTTATCTGGCAGCTCTTTCATATGATCCACCTCCATGGGTATAGGTCTCGCTTTATTCTAGCAAATAGGGACGTAAAAAGCAATAAAAATAGACTTGCATTTTTGTGGAAAGTATAGTAGTATATAAAAGATGCATCTGTAGCTCAGTGGATAGAGCAGTGGCCTCCGGAGCCGCGTGCGTAGGTTCGATTCCTATCAGATGCATTTTTTATTTTAAAAAAGGAAAAGCCTTATTTAGCGGTATAAAATCATTTGATGCGACAATGACCGCGAAATAAGGCTTTTCCTTATTTGTGATAAGGCTGGTTAGTCAGGATTCGATAGCTTCTGTAAATCTGTTCCAGCAAAATAACCCGCATCAGCTGATGGGGAAATGTCATTTTAGAAAAACTCAGCTGGTAATCCGCCCTCCTAAGCACCTGATCAGACAATCCCAGAGAACCTCCAATGATAAACACCACCTGGCTTACTCCGCCTACAGCCAGGGAATCCACCTTTTTGGCCAGCTCCACAGAGTCCAGCATTTTACCCTGAATAGCAAGGGCGATCACATAAGCTCCATCCCTAATGTTGGACAGAATCCGCTCCCCTTCTTTCTCCTTAATCTGCCTTTCCAGAGCCTGACCGGCGCCGTCTGGAGTCTTCTCGTCAGCTACCTGAATGATCTCCAGACGGCAGTATCGGTTCAGTCTTTTTTTGTACTCATCAATGGCGTCATTGTAAAATTTTTCTTTTATTTTTCCCACTGTAATCAAGGTGATTTTCATTTTCTTCTTTTTCTCCTGGATTTTACTCTTCTCACCGGCTCTCCATCCAGCCTTCGGCGAATTCCGTACACAATGCGAAGGAACTCCTCCGCCTCCTTCCACGCCTCCTGACTTTCCGGAATCAGATCCAGGGCCATCTGGAACACGTGGAACATCCCCTCATAGACAGACACTCTCCTCTTAACTCCCGCCTCCTTCATTTTCCCGGCGGCTGCAAGGGTATCGCTTAAAAGCACTTCATAGCTTCCCACCTGAAAAAGAGCAGGGGGAAAGCCGTGAAACTGGCCAAACATGGGGGATATATATGGATTTTTCGGATCCTCCTGACCGATATAGGAGGAATGAAACAGCATATTGTCCCTGGAATTTCCAAAAAGAGGATCCAAATGGTAATTCTCTTCGTAACTCTCTCCGCTGTTGGTCAGATCCGTCCACGGGGACATCAGAATAAATCCCGCCGGCATAGGATAGCCGTGGTCTCTCAGGTACAGACCCAAAGCCAGGCTTAAGCCTCCTCCGGCTGAGTCCCCCGCTATGACAACATTCCTCGGCTGATATCCCTTTTCCTCCAAGAGCCACATATAAGCCGCCAGGGCGTCTTCCAGGGCAGCGGGATATGGATGTTCCGGCGCAACCCGGTAATCCACTGTCAGCACATCACCGCCGTAGCTGATTTTTGAATACCGCACAGCAAACCTGCGGTAAATATTCTTCATAGGACCGATATAGCCGCCGCCGTGAAGCTGAAGAATAACTCTTCCTGTGAATATGCCCTCAGGCTGAAGGAATTCCATGGAAAATTCTTCCATCTCAATGATTTCATAGCCATATCCGGGAGGACAGATCCAGGCAGGCTCCACTGGATTCCTTCTCAGCTGACCGCTTTGTATGGGCTGCTTCAAAGATGTCTCCATCACATTTTTCATCATGTCCCGCACCAGGTTGCCCCGGACGCTTATCTTTTTCTCTCCCATATAACCTCCTGAATCTGTAAATAGAATTTATAAATGAAATCTTCTCTTCAGCTCCGTCTTCACGCTCCTGTCTCCTAACACAATGGTGCCTGCCAGCAAAGCGGCAGTTACACATACGGTTGCCACTGCCATAACCGGTCTTGTAATCCAGCCGCCAGCCCACAAAATCAGGGGAATAAAGCTGAATACAGTAATGGCGATCTGATACATGAAATAGCTTTGCCAGTTAAGGCGGTTAAAAAGAATCAGGAATATGACCGCAATATCCGCAAACAGTATAGTACTTGGAATACAGTAATTGACTGACCAGCCGTCATAACCGGTGGCATAATCCACAGCCACCAAAAGAGCCTGGGCCGCCAGAGTCTGAATCAGCAGCTTATGAGCCAGATTCGCCGTTCTTACAATGGAAAACTTAACTGTCAGCCCGCAGTACAGAATACAGCCTATGGCAATTACAGACCACAGGGAGCCGGAGTAAGTCACGTAGTTAATGATTCCCAAAACCACCGCCGCTGACAGCAAAACACCGTAAAAGATATGAACCAGCGTTTTCCACTTCTTGGGATCCTGGATTACCACAGGATAGGTTCCTTTATCGTCTCTTTTATCTGGAATTCCATTGCTCTCCAACGTACTGTCAATCCCCAGGGTTTTTAGAAATCCAAAAAACCGGTCCTGAAGCCTGGTATCGGCAAATACAGATGTGAAAGTCACGGCAATTTCCTGTCTGTAAGCGCAGACTCCACACTTCATCGGCTGTCTTGGAGAGACGCCGATCATCATCTGGAAGCGCTCCACCTGATTTTCATATTCCTTTACCAGCTGAATAGGCCCAATATTGGAAAGAGTCATGGTATAGGCTTTGTCATTTCTCCAAAAGATCAGATTAAGGACGCCAAACTTCAGAAACAAAGGAGCAGCCCGCAGATACCACTTTTTCTCGTTGGAAACATTGTAGGAAATCGTCTCTTCCAGCTTCTCCTTTGTTATCTGTTCATCCATCTGGCGGCTGATCTGGGCAAGAATGCCGTCAAAGGTAATCTCTCCCTGGTCTGTAGCCACCCGAAGGAGCGTAACTGCAAAAAAGTTGGACATAGTCTGGGAACCAAAATATTTTCTCAAATTAATGGGAAGACTGATTCCTATAGGCTCTTTTCCGGGATTTCCCTTTACATACTCCTCATACACAGACCAGATCAGACTGGCCGCCAAAAGTTTGGTAACGCTCACCTTCTTTTCTTTGCAGACCCTCTTTACCTGTTCCATGGGAAGGTATCCGTGGAGAATGTTCTCCTCCCCCGGCGGCAGCTTTGGCCCCTTTAACGCATAAGCTTTTCTGGAGCTGTAGCTTTTTCCCTTCTTTCTCGTGTAGTTGCGGACATAGCTGTCCTCCACGTTCATTGACACGTCAGAGGAAATTCTCTGAGGAGCCCTGTGTCCTGTCCTCTCGTCTGCCTTCAGATCCAAATACCGGTAAACCACTGCCTTTAAAAACTGTACCGCTCCCAGCCCATCTGTAATGGCATGAAACACTTCCAGATTAATCCGTTTTCCGAAATAACTTAGGCGGAACAGAAACAGCTGGGTGTTGTGAGGATCAATGTATTTGCAGGGATACTCCTCCTCCCTCTCAATGACAGGCATTCGGTGGTTTGTCTCAAAATAGTACCAGAAAAATCCCTTGTGAAGCCGGACCGAAAACCCCTCAAACTGAGGCAGAATTTCCTCCAGGGCTCTCTGCAGGATTCCGGGGACTACCTCTTCCTTAAGAACAGCGGAAATCCTGTACACATTGCTCAGACCTTCATTGGCTATTGCCGGAAAAAGCTTCGCCGTATTGTCAAGTTTTCTCCAGCGTTCCCCCTGACCTTCCAACTTTGCCATGGCATACGCCTTCCTTTCCCGTTACCGGCAGTTTTCAAATTCCAGAATCATATCATACCATTGGGCTCCGCCGTGAACAGAGGCAGATACCCCCATGTTTTTGTATCCAAATTTTTCGTAGAAAGGGATCAAACTCTCCTTACAGGTGAGAATCAGCCCCTTTTTCCCGGCTTTTTCCGCCTCCTCTATAAGCCTTCTCATCAGTTGGGAAGCCACTCCCATATGGCGGCAGGAAACATCTACCGCCAGACCGAATACGGCCTGATAGGCTCCCTGAGGATTATGAAGAGAACTGTCCTCAAACATCTCATCCCGAATCGCTTTCTCATCGGTCATAGAGCCGTTAATAAGACCCACTACTTCTCCCTCCTCTGTCACAGCCACAAAAAAGCTGTCTGGAAATGTCTTCTGTCTCTCTGTGAGAGAAGCCAGAGAGGCAGCTTCCTGGGGCGGAAAGGCTTCTGCCTCCACCAAAGCGGCTTTTTTCACATCGGAGGCCACTGCCTTCCTGATTCTGTACTCCATATTTTCTTCCTTTCCTCTTCCCCTTCCCCTTTGGGTGCTGGGAAAATCTATTATCTTTTTGCTTCAAGCCCTGGCAGCAGAAAAGGGAATCCACGCAGACTGCCGGATTCCCCCCCCTGTCTCAAAGGAGCGTCAAAGCTCCCTTCTTATCTGGCATAAAAATAATATCCCACTCCCCACTTGGTATGTACATACCTGGGATCGCTGGGGCTTGGCTCAATCTTCTCCCGGAGCCTGCGCACATGAACATCTACGGTCCGCACGTCTCCGGAATCCATGGCTTTATTCCCCCACACATAATTCAGAAGCTGCTCTCTGCTGTATACCTTGTTGGGACTGCAGGCCAAAAGTTCCAGAAGATCAAATTCCTTCGCCGTCAGATTAATCTCCTTATCCCCGATCATCACTCTTCTGCTGTCCCTGTCAATCTTTAAGTCTCCGGCTGTAATCACATTGCTCTCCTGTTTTGCCTCCCTGCGGCTGTTCTTGGCATTCCGCCTCATAATGGCCTTGATTCTTGCTTTTACCTCCAGGATATTAAAGGGTTTTGTAATATAATCGTCAGCCCCGTACTCCAATCCTAAAATCTTATCCATATCGTTGCCCTTTGCTGTAAGCATAATAATGGGCATCTCAGAAAATTCCCGAATGGCCTGACACACCTCATATCCGTCAAACTTGGGAAGCATCACATCCAAAAGCACTACGTCATATTCTTTCTGCTTTGCCAGATTAATAGCCTCTTCCCCATCGTAGGCGCAGTCCACCTCCATACCATCCTGCTCCAGACTGAACCGGATGCCCTTTACAATTAATTTCTCATCATCTACTACTAAAATCCGCGCCATCTCACACCTCTGTTTTCCATCACACTGTAATCTCGTCTTTTATCTTTTCAAAAGCCCCTTCTTTAATGCCGGGCACATTCATAATATCCTCAATGGCATTAAATCCGCCTGACTTGTCTCTGTACTCTATAATATCATCCGCTCTGGCCTCCCCGATTCCTGTAAGAGTCGTCAGTTCTTCCTTTGACGCAGTATTGATATTAACCTTCGTATTCCCGGCCTTCTGCTGAGAACTGGAAGAAACTCCCTCTCCCGAGAGAATCTCATACTCACTCCTGCCTGAGTCCTTCATCTGCTCCACCTGTTCCAGAGAAGGAACCATCAGCTTCATCCCGTCGCTGACCGGAAGAGCCATATTCAGATACTGGACAGCAGCCAGTTCAGTAAAGCCGCCGGCCGCTTCCACCGCCTGAAAAACCCTGCTCCCTTCCTCCATCTCATAGACTCCCGGATTGGCCACCTCTCCGCACACATGTACGTAACAGAACGGTTCTCCCCTTTGGCTGCCCGATTCTTCTGTCTGCTCTGCGGCTGTCTCCATGGCATCGGATCCTTTCATCTCTTTGCTCTCACCAGCATCGGCAAGAGCAGAAGAATTATCCCGCAGACTGCTTTCTGCATCGGATCCGCTGACAGAAAATTCCTGCTCCGTCTCTTCCCTCTGGGAAGAAGGGGCTATCTCCTGCCATTTTTCATCAGCAGAACAGCTGTAGCAAGTACCTGCTGCCAGTATTGCCAGAATAGTTAAGCTGGTTTTCCATTTTGTATATTTCATCGCCATCCCTCCTTCAAAGGGATGCCGTCTTCAGCCTATGCTACTATTCTACATAAATAGCGGGGCAAATACAAGCACTATTTCCTATAAAAAAGGGGAAAACATGGCTCTTCACCAGCTAGTGGAAAATCACAATCCCTATAATGGCAATTACCGCTCCTATTACCTTCTTCCACTGAAAAGCCGCCCGTTCCACTCCGAAAAGGCCGAAAAGTTCGATTCCATAGGCCACAATAATCTGGGACACCACAATGACCATAGCCGCCTTGGCCGGCCCCAGACCTGCCATGCTTTTCACCACCGTATAGGTAATAAAGGCTCCCATTATGCCTCCTGTTAACAGATATCTGGGTTCCACCTGCCACAGCTGCCCGATCTGACCCTTTCCTGTAAAATACCACAAAATCACACAAGTGAAAAAGGCTGTCAGCTGAACCCAGCCTGCCGCTACCCACATGCTGGACTGCTTGGTAACTCCTGTGTTAAAAACTCCCTGTACGCTCATAAGGGCCCCGGAAATCAGGGCGATAACAAAGCCTGTCATAATGCAAGCGCCTCCTGTTTTCAGATTTGGTAGTCTTAGGATACACAGGAAAGAGAATTTCTATTCCAGCTTGACAGAAGCCTCAAAGGGCGATATACTCACAGACGAAGTAAAGGAAACTGCAAAACAGATTCCAAACGCTTACACAAACAAAAGAACACGCTAGGGGAGCCTGATGGCTGAGAATGGCGTTTGCCTGACCCTCATCACTTGAACCGGGTAATACCGGCGTAAGGAAGCGAAATAAGAATTCCTATATTCTGCTTTTCGTCTCCTCCATGCGTGCAAAGGAGGTTTTTTTATGTCTTTTTTCTTAACCTACGCTCCGGAAAGTGAGGAGTATCTCCTTACTACCGCAGGCTACGTCCTTGTATTTCTCATTTTCGCAGCTCTCTTGGCTGCCATCTTTTTTACTGCAGGACGAAAAAAAACAGCAGCCAAATCCATGAGCACAAAAACTCTTGTTTTCTGCGCTGCCGCCATGGCTCTGGCTACGGTCACATCCTTTATTAAATTCGCCTCACTTCCATTTGGAGGATCCATCACCCTGTTCTCCATGCTGTTTATCTGTCTCATCGGATATTTCTACGGCGCCAAAACAGGCCTGATCACAGGCGTTGCCTATGGAGTACTTCAGTTTATTACAGGCCCCTACATCTACGCTCCTCTTCAGGTGCTGTTAGATTATCCTCTTGCCTTCGGCGCTCTGGGGCTGGCCGGCTTCTTTTCCAACAAGAAAAACGGACTGATTACCGGATATCTGGTAGGTGTATTCGGCCGCTACGTATGCCATGTAATATCCGGCTATATCTTTTTCGCGGCTTATGCACCGGAAGGAATGAATCCATTTGTCTATACGGTTGCCTACAATCTGACCTATATTCTTCCAGAGGCAATTGCCACTGTCATCATCCTTCTCCTTCCTCCTGTTTCCAAGGCCATTGGACAGGTAAAGAGACAGGCTATCAACGAATAATCACAGGACGGCGGGATCATATCAAATTATCCCGCTGTCCTTTTCTTTGTGTCACAGTAAAAAGACTTCCGGACCGTCCTTACAGACCTTCCGAAAGCCTTCTGTTCTTATTTACAGCATAATCTCCCATAAGAGATCTTTTCAGAAATCTTTGAAATTCCTTTTCCCTTCCCACAATGGTTATATATCCGGATGGGTTACCCGTATCCTGCCGTTTTCAAAATATAAAGGAACAATATAGACCTGACGGTCTCCGCTGGGATTATTGCAGTCGGTGTGGGCGTGGTATACACAGTAATACTCACCTTCCGGGCTCTGCACCACACTGTTATGACCGGGTCCGGAGATTTTATCGCTGCCGCTCAGCACCGGATTGTCCTCATACTTGACAAAGGGTCCCATAGGATCATCTGCCACAGCTCCTCCGATTCCATAATCCCTGGAGGCAAAATAGTTGGCTGAATACATCATATGGTATTTTCCTCCCTGTTTTACCACAAAGGCGCCTTCATTCCAGTACTGGTTGTTCTCATTAGCCGCCCTCTCCCAGGGCTGCTCCGGCCGAAGAATCTGTTTTCCCTCACCTTCTACCGATACATAGTCCTTCCCCAAACGAACCACGTAAATCTCCGATTCTCTGGCTCCGTTGACAAAATGATCTGCTCCGGCTCTGGAATAATAAAGATAATTCGTTTCCCCATCCTTTAAAATGTGGGCGTCCAAAGCACCGTAGCGGAAATCAAACATAGGCCTTTCCTCATGGACATCTTCAAAAGGTCCTAAAGGATGTTCCGCCACAGCCACACCAATGCGAAGCGCTTCCTCTTTATAAATCTTCCACTGGGCCGTATAGTACATATAGTACTTTCCATCAAATTCGTACACCTCCGGAGCCCAAAAGCAGGAATTGCCAAAACTTCTGGAAGAGGCCTTATAACAAGTATAAGGCCCCTCCCAATCTGACAGATTCTCCGAAGTCCAGCAGTAATAGCCGTTAAAATGGCTGGTTGCGTACAAATAGTATTTTCCCCTGTTATAAAAAACGTATGGGTCTCCAATATTCGTAATAGGCACTGGATTCTTTATTTTCATCTTCATTCCCTTTTCTGATGGTTTTACTCTGCTGCCTCCTGAAGAATTCTCTGGGCGTCAGCAGTATAAGTCTCTGTGGCCTCTGCGGCGTCAATCTCACCGTAGTGGATGCTGTCAGCAGTCTGGGCGAGCAGTGTCTCTACCTCTCCCTTTCCGGCAGGGTCCGGAGCGTCAATGGCAGATGCTTTTTCAGATACTTTTGCAACATAGTCAAATACAACCTGAGTCATGGAATCTACACTTGGCTTAATGGCTTCAGCTACCTCTGTATTGACCGGAACGCCTCTTTCTGCCATAAGGATTTCATTACACTCTACGCTGTTAAGGAACCAGTTAATAAACTTGGCAGCCTCTTCCTTATGAGGAGATGTCTCAGCAATGGAGAAGAACATACTTGGCTTTAAGAACATGTCTTCCCCGTCTACTGGATACATGGTCATTCCCATCTCTCTTCCCGAAGCCGTTGAAAATGTATTGTACAGGTTGGAGAAGGAAAAATCATTCCAGGTTGTCTGATCGATGATGGGTCTGGTCTCTACCACATTGGCTCCCTTCTCAGCCCAAAGCTCGGGAGAAATATAGAAGTCAGCGGATGTAAAACGGGCAATATTCTCAAAATGCTTCGCAATGGAGGTGCTGTCTCCTGCCATCAGCTGGTCAAACAGATGGGAGCCGTCACCCCTTGCAATCAGCTGAGCCATAGTAAGACCAGTATCATACAGGGCTGATACGCCAGTCTTATTATAAATCTCCTGGCTGATATTGTACAGATCATCTAACGTCATCTGATCAGGAATGGTAACGCCGGCTTCTTCTACAATTGCCTTATCATAAACCATCATAGGCGCATTGCTTCCAAGGCTTAAGGCATAACATTTTCCATCTATGGAGCCGCTGTCAATAATGCTCTGAGGAATGTTTTCTGTCTCAATGGTGCCGTCTTCAATAAACGGCGTTAAATCTGCCAGCTGTCCGCTCTGCTGATACTGGCTTATGTATGAATAATCCTGCTGAATAATGTCAGGGAGATTTCCTCCTGCCGCCATAGTGGAAAGCTTATCCCAATAACCGGTCCAGTCTGTAAATTCCACTTTAATCTCCACATTGGGATTCTGGCTCATGTACAGATCCACCGCCTGCTTGGTCACATCGTTTCTGGTCTGATTGCCCCACCAGCAAAGGCTTAAGGTAACCTTCTCCCCATCTGCTGCTTGGGTATCCTCAGAGGAGGAGTCTTCTGCAGAAGCTCCCTGTGTAGTCTCCCCGGAAGAGGCCTGTGTGGTCTGTGTCTGAGAACCACCGTCCCCGCTGCTGCAGGCGCAAAGGGAAATAGCCATCACTGCCGCCATAGACGCTGCTAAAAATCTTTTTCTCATAATCAATCCCTCCAATTTCTTTTTATGACATTATTTTAGAAAAAGGAGGCCTTACGGTAAAGTTTAAAAATGGCTCTCTATGATTAAAAAATGGTTTTATCTTCATCTCTTCTTTTTATTTCTCCTGATTTTATATATAATCTAAAAAGAAAGGGGATTGTCATGAAAAAAATACGCGGCTGGTTTACTGATCTGTCATTATACAAAAAAATACTTTTTACTGTATCTGTGGTATTTCTGTTGGGATACGGCTCTTTCTTTGCCGCACTTCAGCTTCTTACAGAGCGGTATGACAGGGAACTTTATCAGGCCAACGCCAACTCCCTAAGCCATGTTGCCTCTGCCATTACTGCTCAGATTGAGGCCATTGAAACCATATCCGTCAATGTAATGAGCGATGGGGTTATTCAGCAGAATCTTATGGCTTTAAATAAACATCCTGACACACCGGAAAGTTCTCTTGCCAAAAAAGATATTTACAATGCCCTTTATCCCCATGCCTTTTATAACCGATACATTAAGTCCATCAATATTGTTCTCAAAGATAACTCCAACATCTGTATGGGAAGCAGCGTTTACTTAAAAGCCTTTGATCAGAACCGCCTGGAACAGCTGTCTCAAAATGCCGGCGGACGGATTATCTGGGAAGCAGCGGTTCCCGCAAACGGTGATATTGCAGCCGTCCGGCAAATTCGTCAGTTAAAATACTTAAAGCTTACCAATCTGGCCCAGCTTTCGATTGTGGTGGATCTGGATCTTCTCATTCAGGATGCCCTAAGGGATGCCGGATACGCTCCCAGTCAGTCCCAGCTGGTTCTCTTCTCACAGGATCATGCCATCTACCCGGCCGGAACCAGGGAAGGTGGGGCCGCCTATCAGGAGCTTCTAAGTGAGATGACAGAATCCGGGGAGAATTACAGGGTCTCAGACTGCAGCGGACAGAAAGAATTTATTATCTGCGGCTCTATTTCCCGCACCGGCTGGCAGTATCTGTATATCCGCAACTATAATCCTATCTTTTTTAATATTGAATCAGCCAAAATACAGGCGGCTGTTATTACTGCCTTCTGCGCCCTTCTGTCTCTGGTGCTCATACGGCTAATTCTCTCCCATATTTTCCGCCACCTGGATTACCTGATACAGAAAATCCGATGCTTTGGAGAGGGAAAACCTTTGCCTGAGAACATCCGCCGGTATGATTACCAGCTGAGAAAAGATGAAATCGGCCAGCTGCACCGAAGCTTTGATCAGATGACCAAAAGCGTCAAGGTTCTGAGAGATGAAAATTACGACAAGCAGCTTCTTCTGCGGGACGCCACCATAAAAATGCTCCGCCAGCAGATTCATCCCCATTTCCTCTACAATACTCTGGATACCATCAACTGTCTGGCCCTCCAGTGCGGGGAGGAAGACATTTCCACCATGGTCTGTTCCCTTGCCAACCTGTTCCGCTCTGCCATTAAGGGAGAGGAAGATGTGATTCCCCTGGAAGAGGAGCTTCAGGTTTTGGAAAACTATATTCAGATTCAGGAAATCCGTTTCCGGGACCGGCTTCATTTTTCCATGACCATTCCGGAAGACATTTCCCGCATTTACGTTCCAAAGCTGTGTATTCAGCCCCTTGTGGAGAATGCCCTAAAGCACGCTTTGGAATATATGACCGAAGTGTGCACCATTCATGTGGCTGTCACAGAGGAAAAGGGCTACTACCGCATCACTGTGGCCAACACGGGTTCCCAGTTTGAAGCAGATCTGCTGGAAAAAATAGAATCGGGGCAGATCACGCCTCAGGGATCCGGCGTAGGCCTTGTAAATATTGACTCCAGACTGAAACTGATTTACGGAGACGACTATGGCCTTAACTGCTACAACCAGGAAAACATGGCTGTTGTCATGCTGAAGATTCCAAAAGATAAGGGGGAACACAATGCTTAGATTAATGATTGCTGACGATGAACAGATTATCCGTGAGACTCTGACCCGCATGATCGACTATCCTTCTATTGGCTACCAGCTGATTGCCACCGCCAAAAACGGGATGGAAGCCTATGACATGATCTGTGATGAATACCCGGATGTGGTAATCACCGATATCCGAATGCCTGGATTAAACGGACTGGATCTTATTGCCAGAGCCACGAAAGCAGACTCTGACATTACATTTATTCTGCTGTCAGGATATGGGGAATTTGAGTACGCGAAAACGGCCATGGAGTACGGGGTCCGCCACTATCTTTTAAAGCCTACCAACCGGCAGGAGCTTTTGAAAACCCTCATAGCCGTTCGGGATGAAAAGCTGGAAAAGCAGAAGCAGGGCAGCCATATGGAACAGCTTCTCTGTGATCTTCACAGCCCTTTGGAACAGTGCTTTATCATAGAGTCTCTTGAATATACTTCCAGCCAGCACGATATTTTTCAAAAATACCAGCCACTGCTTTCTCTTCCTGCCAGCTGTACGGCAGCCTGCGTCTGCTCCTTTGTAAAAGAAGAACTGCTGGAAGCTTTCGCAAAAGATACGGCCCGTTTTCTCAAAGAAAATAATTTCAGTCTTTCGTTTCCGGTTCTCTATGTGAAAAACAACGCTATTTTAATTTTTTCTTCCTGGAATCTGGAATTTCAGGACATTTTTCAGCTTTTTTTGGAACGCCTGGAGTATCCCGGTCAGGAGGTTGCCCTTGAGGCCCGTTTTCTCCACGCTTCCTCCACGGAAGAACTGTTTTCAGATATTATCAGGAAGGTTTCCCGTTTCGAAAGAATCCGCCTGTTAAATGAAGCGGGAGGCAGCTATGAAATTCACAATGATGTGGCATCGGTAAAACGAATCCGGCAGATCGGAGACCAGATCAGCCAGTGCTGCGAAGAGGAAGAAGTCAATAAAATCCTTTCCGCCTCCTTCTCCCAGGATATTTCCCTGGACACAGCCCGAAGTCTGGCCCTTGGCATCTTTCTGGAATTGGGCTCCCGCAGCCAGCACCGGTCCATTGACCTTCTGTGCGATTTTTTCCGTAAGCTTTATTCCTGTGAGAACAAGCAGGAGATTCAGACTCTCATACGCTCCGCCCTGCTGAAGCGAACAATGGAAAATCAAAGAGGAGGAAAAACAGGGGCCAATATCCCCCTTTTAAAGGCCTATGTGGCGCAGCATCTGGATTGGGAGGAGCTGTCCTTAAAATGGCTGGCAGAACACTACCTCTTTGTCAGCGTAGGATATTTAAGCAAGCAGTTTGTCAAGGAAGAAGGCATCCGCTTTTCCGACTACCTGAATCAGAAACGGATGGAGGAAGCAGAACGGCTTATGGTCTACTATCACAATGACAACATTAAAAGCATTGCCCACCAGGTTGGATTTGGAAGCAATCCTCAGTATTTCAGTCAGGTGTTCAAAAAATATACGGGGCAGACTCCCACCGAGTATTTAAAGAAGCTGTCCCAGACAGAAAAACCGAAGAGGGAAGAATAGCAGGCTTCTTCCCTCTTCGGTTTTCTTTTCTCAGCTGTTCTGTCTTAAGGCAGCTAAAACCAGATGTCTGGCAAGAACTGCCGTGGTCACAGCGCCCACACCTCCCGGAACCGGAGTTGCCATGGCCGCAGTTCCCTCAAGAGAATCAAAATCCACATCTCCGCACAGCTTTCCGTTTTCATCTACATTAATTCCAACGTCAATGACTACCGCATCCTGGCCCGCATAGGAGGCATTCACCATCTTTGCCCGCCCTGCTGCCGCAATGAGAATCTCCCCCCGGCGGCAGGTTCCCGGCAGATCTTTTGTTTTGGTGTGGCAGATGGTGACGGTGGCGTTTTCCTTTAAAAGAAGCATGGAAAGCGGCCTTCCCACAACCATGCTTCTTCCGATAATCACTGCCTTCTTGCCGGACAGTTCAATGTCATAAGCCTTTAACACCTCAATAACTGCTTCCGCCGTACATGGGGCAAAGCCTGTCTCATCTCCGGCAAATACTTTTGCGATGTTTTCCGGGCTGATTCCGTCCAGATCCTTTGCCGGGTCAATCTGTCTTTCTATCTGTTTCTCGTTTAAATGGGAGGGCAGCGGGCGGAGAAGAAGAATTCCGGACACATCCTCATCCTCGTTGATCTTCTGAAAGCAGCTCTTAAATTCCTCTTCCTCTATTGTTTCCGGAAAGGCGTATACCTGCGCCCGCAGGCCGAAGGACTCCATCTTCTTAACAGCCCCTCTCTCGTAGGAAAGATCATCCGGTCTTTCTCCCACCCGAACAATGGCCAGCTTAGGCTTGTCTTTCTTCCAGTCTTTCAGCAGGTTTTCCACCTGGCTTTTAATAGCTGCGGAAACTTCCGCTCCCTTTAATTTCTTCACCCTCTTATCCTCCCTTTCTGTCCTTATTGCCCCAAAGCGTTTTCTACCAGGGCGTAAATCTCATCTGCGGATTTTCTTCCCGCTTCCAGAAGCTGACCAGCTCTCTCCTCCAGACTCTCTGCCTTTTCCCTGTCCGTCATAGAACCTGTGTTAATCCACACATTCATCACAGCGCCTGTCAGCGCGGTCCTAAGGAACTGAACCCCTACGCCTACGTCGCTTACAGCCAGCCGGCTGCCGTTTCTGGCAAGAAAATCCATAATTTTAATTCCTTCCACCGCTTTTTCCATAATGCAGAGAGGCGGTTTGCTGGCCTGGAAAAGAAGGCGTTCCAGTTCCTTTGTCTTATGAGCCTTTTCTTCCTCTGTCTCAGAGGGAAGGCGGTAAGCCTGAGCCAATGGGGCAAAAGATTCTGCATCCTGATCTGCCAGAGACAAAAACTCTTCCCTTAATTCCTCCAGCCGGCTTTCAGCAGCCTTCATCGTCTCCTCCACAGCGGCATATTTTTTCTTGCCCAGAGTAAGATGAACCACCATAAGGCCAAGGGCTGCCCCGTAAGCGCCTGCCAAAGCAGACGCCCCGCCGCCCCCCGGAGTAGGCTGATTAGACGACAGTTCCTGGAGAAACTGGTTCATTTCTGTATTTTTAATCATGAATCTACCTCACTTTTTCTTGTATTATGATGGGAATCGAGTTCTATTGTATCACTGTGAGGCAAGATCGTAAAGGTGGGATAAAGGGTTCCTTTTAAATGCCCTTTATCACCTGTTCCAGTTTCCGGCACATCTGGTCTACATGGTCCTTCTGGATGATCAGGGGAGGAACAAAGCGGATAACCTGACTTCCTGCGCTGATTAATACCAGCTTCTCTTCCAAAAGGGCTTTTTTCACAATGTCTCCCACCGGAACGGAAAATTCCAGGCCCTGTATAAGGCCGCAGCCTCGGTGGTCTGTAATCACGGGATACCGTTCCTTCAGTTCCTCCAGCTTCTCCCACAGATAGTCTCCCATTTCTTTCACATGAGACACCAGATCCCTTTGCTCAAACAGCTCTAAAACCTTGGCCGCAGCCGCTGTCACCAAAGGATTTCCTCCGTAGGTGGTTCCATGATCTCCGGGAACCATTGCCCGGGCTGCTTTCCCCTGTGCCAGGAAAGCGCCAATAGGCACTCCGTTGCCCAATGCCTTGGCAACCGTCATTACATCCGGACATACGCCGTACTTCTGCCATGCGAACATGGCACCGCTTCTTCCCATTCCGCACTGAATCTCATCCAAAATGAGAAGCATATCATTGTCGTCGCACAGCTTTCTCACTCCTTTGAGAAACTCCGGATCGGCCGGGTATACTCCTCCTTCTCCCTGGATGGTCTCCATAATCACAGCGCAGGTTTTCTCATTGACCAAAGCCTTCACACTGTCCAGATCATTAAAGTCAGCGAACTTAACCCCTGGCATCAGCGGACGGAAAGGCTCCTGATAATGGTCGTTGCCGGTAACGGACAGAGCTCCCAGACTTCTTCCATGGAAAGAATGGTTCATGGCAATGATCTCATGGTCATGGCAATGATCCTTATTGTAAGCATACCGCTTGGCTATTTTCAGGGCTCCCTCTATAGCTTCCGTTCCGCTGTTGGTAAAAAATACTTTTTCCATTCCAGATACCTTCAGCAGTCTCTCTCCTGCTTCAATAGAAGGCAGATTGTAAAACAGATTGGAGGTGTGAATTAATGTTTCGACCTGATCCTTTAAGGCCTTCTCATAATCCGGATCTCCATAGCCTAATCCCATAACGGCAATACCAGCCCCAAAATCCAGATATTCGTTTCCTTCTGTATCATAGAGGCAAACCCCTTTTCCCTGCTGAAAAATCACAGGGAAGCGATTGTAAGTTTTATAAAACTCTGCCTCCGCCTTTTCTATGTATTCCTGTTTATTCCCCATGATAAAACCTTTCCTCCCCTTCTTTCACAATAGCGGTTCCAATTCCCTTATTGGTAAAGATCTCCAAAAGCAGACAATGAGGAATTCTTCCATCCATAATGTGGACTCTGGACACGCCGTTGTTCATAGCGTCAATACAGTTCTGAAGTTTTGGAAGCATGCCGCCTCCCAGATTCCCGCTGTCAACAAAAGCCTGGGCTTCCTGAGCGCTCATCTCAGAAATAAGGGAATCCTTATTCTGAAAATCTCTGTACACTCCCTCTACATCAGTAAGGAAAGCCAGTTTTTCCGCATTTACAGCCCTTGCAATGGCACAGGCAGCGTCATCCGCATTAATATTATACGTCTGGAAGTCCTGGTCAAAGCCTGTGGGACAGATAATCGGCAGGAAATCCTTCTCCAGAAGATCATAAATAATCTTTGGAGTCACTTCCGTGATTTCTCCCACATATCCGATATCTTCCCCTCCCGCATACTTTTTCCTGCATTTAAGAAGCATACCGTCTTTTCCGCTGATTCCCACGGCCTTTACTCCCAGCTGGTTCACCAGCTGAACCAGATTTTTATTCACTTTATTCAGCACCATTTCCGCAATTTCCATGGTAGCCTCGTCTGTCACGCGGAGGCCGTTAATAAACTTAGGCTCCATTCCGGATTTTGCCACCCAGCGGCTGATTTCCTTCCCGCCGCCGTGAACAATAATAGGCTTAAATCCAACCAGCTTCAGAAGAACCACGTCCTGAATCACATGCTTTTTCAGTTCCTCATCTACCATGGCGCTTCCTCCGTACTTTACTACAATAATTTTTCTGTTAAACCTTTGAATATAGGGAAGGGCCTCTATGAGCACCTCCGCCTTGTGCATAATATTCTGATCTAAATCCACGTCTCCATACCTCCAAGATCTACACCGTAATCCTCACCCAGCCCTTTCAGGCCGTCCAATACTTCCTCTCTGGAATATTGGTGTTCCTCTAAAAATTCATCCTCATAATCATTTAAGTGAAGGTAAAAAGCTGCTGCCGCCTCGAAAAATTCCAGGCTTCCCGGCTCCTCCTCTTCCAGTAAAAGATTTTCCGCCTCATTAATGTGTCCTTCATCAGCCATAGCGGTCAGCTTCTGATACAAGCTGTCCATAGCGGTAAACGCGTTTTCTTTGGGAAGCTGATACTCAATATCTGCTTTTCCCAAAACCAGTCTGGCCAGAATCTTAGCCAGATCTCTGGTACGCCTGATAATAAAATCATCCTGAAGTGCCATCTGTATGCTCCTTTCGCCGCAAATAGGATTTTCCTTTAAGACCGGTAATCGGCGTTAATTTTTACGTAATCAAAGGTCAGATCACAGCCCCATGCAGCAGCAGAGGCATCTCCCATTTTAATGTCCGCAATGGCTGTTACCTCCGGCTGAGAAAGAATTTCCGTGGCCTTCTGCTCGCTGTAAGGAAGAGCCACTCCATTTTCAATAATCTGAAGCCTGCCGGCCTTACTTTCAAAATAAAGATCCACCTGTTCCGGATCAAACTGCGCTCCGGAATAACCCATAGCGCAGAGGATTCTTCCCCAGTTGGCATCGTGTCCGAAAATAGCCGCCTTGGTAAGGTTGGAAGTAATAACAGATTTTGCCAGGGTTACCGCCTGCTCCTTTGTCTGAGCGCCCACAATTTTCACCTCAAAAAGAGCCGTACATCCTTCTCCGTCTCCCGCTATTTTTTTTGCAAGCGTTTCATTAATAACGTTTAAGGCTCTGCAGAATTCATAGTAGTCCTGATTCTTTTCTGTAATTTCAGGATTTCCCGCCATGCCGTTGGCCAAAAGAAGAACGGTATCATTGGTGGAGGTATCTCCGTCTACAGAAATCATGTTGTAAGTATCCTTAACATCCTCTTTCAGCGCTTCTGTCAGCAGTTCCTTGGAAATAGAAAGATCCGTGGTTACAAAGCTTAACATGGTGCACATATTGGGATGAATCATTCCGGATCCCTTGCACATTCCCCCTATGGTTACAGTCTTTCCCCCTGCTTCAAATTCAACAGCCACTTCTTTTTTCACTGTGTCTGTAGTCATAATGGCCTGAGCGGCTTTGGTTCCTCCCTCCTGGCTTTCTGACAAAAGGGGAGTCATAGTCTCAATTCCTTTTTTGATCCTGTCCATAGGAAGCTGCATTCCGATGACGCCTGTGGACGCTACCAGAACACTGTCCTCGGGAATGTGCAGACAGTCTGCCGCTGCCTTGGCCGTCTGACTGCAGTAGGAAAATCCCTCAGCTCCGGTACATGCATTGGCAATTCCCGCATTTACCACAATGGCCTGGGCAAAGGGAGACTGTTCCACAATTTTCTGATCCCACTTTACAGGCGCTGCCTTTACCAGATTGGTTGTAAAGGTTCCCGCTGCTTTACAGGGAGCCTGGCTGTAAATAAGAGCCATATCCTGCCTGTCCTTATATTTGATTCCCGCCGCTGCCGATGCAGCCAGAAAGCCTTTTGCAGCGGTTACTCCTCCGCTTATCTGTTTCATATGTGATCCTCCTTTTCCGGTTACGGAATAAATTCAGTAATGTTGTTTTCATTTAATGGGAAATCGTAGTAATTTAAGTCTTCCCGAAAAGTCCAGCCTACCTTTTTCCAAAACTTGTTTCCTACCAGGTTGGAACGGAAGGCGATCAGGCTTACTTTGTTGATTCCCTCAGCTTTTAAGGCCTCCATGGCAGTTAAAGCCATTTTGTGTCCGATTCCGTGCTGGCGGTAAGGCTCTGCCACACATACGTGATACATACAGCCCCGTCTGCCGTCATGACCGCAGAGTATAGCGCCTATGATCTTTCCATCATCCTCTGCCACCACGCTGGTAGTAGGATTTCTTTTCAGAAATTTCTCCACTCCTTCTCTGGAATCATCCAAAGTTCGGATTCCAAATCCATGGATTCCGGTCCACAGCTCATATACCTGATCGTAATCGTCTATTGTCATAACACGTATTTTCATTTTACTCCGTCCTCTCCTTTTCCCTTCTATACTCCTTTTTCCTTACGGGAACATGGGAACCAGCTTTAATCCTTTATTCTCCGGAAGTCCAAAGAGAAGGTTCATGTTCTGTACTGCCTGGCCGGCCGCACCCTTAACCAGATTGTCCATGGCTCCCATCATAATAACACGATTGGTTCTTGGGTCAATTTTAAAATTCACATCTACAAAATTGCTGCCTTCCACCCATTTGGTCTGAGGCGTTACATCCTTATCCAAAACACGGACAAAATATTCCTTTTCATAATATTTATCATAAACAGCCTTCACCTCTTCATAAGAAGTTTCTTTTGTAAGAGAAGCGTAAGCTGTCACCAGAATTCCCCTGTTCATGGGAACCAGATGAGGGGTAAAGCTTATGGTCACCGGCTTTCCTGCCGCGTAAGACAGCTGTTCTTCAATCTCCGGGGTATGGCGGTGAACCCCTACGCCGTAGGCCTTAATATTTTCATTGACCTCACAGTAAAGATTATCCACCTTGGCGCCTCTGCCCGCTCCTGAAGTACCGGACTTTGCATCAATAATCAAAGTATTGGGATCAATAAGCCCCTCTTTTACCAGCGGATAAACGGATAAAGTAGAGCAGGTAGGATAACAGCCTGGATTTGCAATTAATCTGGCGTTTTTTATCTTATCTCTGTTCAGTTCGGGAAGACCGTACACCGCCTCCTTCAGATACTGGGGAGTCTTGTGCTCCATCTTATACCACGTTTCATAGACGGCAACATCTTTAATTCGGTAATCTGCGCTTAAATCAATTACCTTTGTCCCGGACAAAATCTCGTCGTTCATCAGGGAAGCACAGAAGCCCTGAGGAGTTGCGGTAAAAATAACGTCTACCTCCCGGGCCAGTTCCTTCATATTATCATCCTTACATGTATCTTCTGTGATCTGGAACATATTCTGGAAAACAGAAGCATAAGTTTGATCCACATAGCTTCTGGAGCCATACCATTTAATCTCCACATCCTCTCTCTGAAGAAGGAGTCTCGCCAGTTCTCCTCCGGCGTAACCCGTTGATCCCATAATTCCTGCTTTAATCATAATTTTTTTCTCCTTATTATAATAGAGGGCTGCCGCAGCAGCTGCCGCCTGCATGTTCCCATTTTTATCTCCTTTGGTTTGCAGGTCTATTCCTTTGTCTCATGCACTTCTCCTGCAATGATTCATAATTATACATCTGTATCCTGTTTTATGCAAGTTTTTTTTATATTTTTTCATTTTCCTCTTGCATTTTTCCTTTTTATGGTGTATATTTATGAAAGCTTAGTCAGGCAGCCGCAAAAAGCTCTGGAAGAAGGGCCGGCTGCCGGCGTCCATTTCGATATTCAGGAGGGATTATTACATGAAAGAGAAAGTAATTTTAGCCTATTCCGGCGGTCTTGATACAACTGCCATTATTCCATGGTTAAAGGAAAATTTTGATTATGAGGTTATCTGCTGCTGTATTGACTGCGGCCAGGGAAATGAATTAGACGGTCTGGAGGAGAGAGCTAAATTATCCGGCGCCTCCAAATTATACATTGAAGATCTGGTAGATGATTTCTGCGATAACTACATCGTTCCCTGTGTTCAGGCAAACGCTGTATATGAAAACAAATATCTGTTAGGAACCTCTATGGCCCGTCCTGCCATCGCCAAAAGACTGGTGGAGATCGCCAGAAAAGAAGGCGCTACCGCTATCTGCCACGGCGCTACCGGCAAGGGCAACGACCAGATCCGTTTTGAGCTGGGCATTAAAGCTCTTGCTCCTGATTTGAAGATCATCGCTCCATGGCGTATGACCGATGTATGGACCATGCAGTCCAGAGAAGACGAGATCGAGTACTGCAAGCAGCACGGAATCAATCTTCCATTTTCCGCTGACAACAGCTACAGCCGTGACCGCAACTTATGGCACATCAGCCACGAAGGTCTTGAGCTGGAGGATCCTGCCAATGAACCCAATTACGACCACCTTCTTGTCTTAGGCGTAAGCCCGGAAAAAGCTCCAGATGAAGGGGAATATGTAACCATGACCTTCGAAAAAGGTGTTCCTACCAGCGTAAACGGCGAGAAAATGAAGGTTTCTGATATTATCCGCAAATTAAATGAACTGGGCGGAAAACATGGAATCGGCATTGTTGATATTGTAGAAAACCGTGTAGTGGGAATGAAGTCCAGAGGCGTATATGAGACACCTGGCGGAACCATTCTTATGGAAGCTCATCAGCAGCTGGAAGAGCTGGTATTAGACAGAGCCACCATGGAAACCAAAAAAGACCTGGGCAACAAATTTGCTCAGATCGTATACGAAGGAAAATGGTTTACTCCTTTAAGAGAGGCCATCCAGGCATTTATGGAGAAGACCCAGGAATATGTAACAGGAGAAGTAAAATTCAAGCTCTACAAAGGCAACATTATTAAGGCCGGCACTACCTCTCCCTATTCTTTATACAGCGAGTCTCTTGCTTCCTTCACAACTGGAGATCTGTATGACCACCACGACGCAGACGGCTTTATCACATTGTTCGGTCTTCCCTTAAAGGTCCGCGCAATGAAAATGCAGGAGCTGGAAAAAGCAGGCAAAAAGGATAACTAATCCTTTCTTTCAATAATCGTTTCCCTCCAAAACCCGGACGGTCTTTCTTTTGAAAGGCTGACCGGGTTTTTTGCAAATAGCGGTTGCATTTCCCCCTGTTTTGTGTTAAGGTTTACAAAAGAAAGTTTCGGTTACATTTCACATGGAACCGTTCCGGTTCCCAACTTTTCAACAACCCCATCTGTTTTTCATTTACTTATCTACATTTTATCATACTGCTGTCCCCATTTTTATGAGCAAAAAGGAGAATTTCATATGGACAAAGGATTGCTGGACGATTATACGGCCAAATGCAGGGAAAACTGTACCCATACAGGGATTTTTGTGGACTACGATAATATTTATTACAGTCTGAAAGAATATGGAGTGGATCCGGAGAATGAAGATTACTGTGTATTTTCTCTCATGAATCACATTTACACCATGGACCGGATACGAACCATGAGAGCCTACGCAGATTATGACCAGATCAATGTATCGTTGAAACGCCTTCAGGAAATGCGGGTGCAGATTAAGAATGTATACGGCAACGGACTGGAAGAAGAGTACAGAAAAAACGCCTCAGACATTGAACTGTCTGTAGACGCTCTTGAGATGTACTACCGCTGCCCTATGATTGACACCTTTGTCTTCCTTACTTCGGACAGCGATATGATTCCTATTATGAGCCGTCTTATGTATAAAGGACGGCGGGTTCATCTGTTTTGTCTTGGGGCCAGCACCTCCCGTCACCAGGATTTGTCCCGGTTCTGCCATGTGTTCTGTGATCTTCTTCCGCTCTTCCAAATTGATCCGGCAAGAAAAGAACCATCTTACTGGCAGAAAGGGGCTCTGTGTGAAATAGAAAACTGGTACGCAGGCAGAAAGAATGAAACCATGCTTTTAGGAGGAAAATGGCTGAACCGGCTGCTGTGCCAGAAATTTGGCCTTTCCTCCCATGCCGCCGGACGGCTTATTACTTATCTGCGGGAATCCGGCTGTATTGAAGAGGTGAAAAACAGCGCAGGCAATTCCGGATTCTGCCTTACGGATTCCACCTCTCATTTCTATCATGTATCGCCCTCCAAGTCTGATGACGCTTCTTCCGCCCGCTCTACATAAGCAGAGGCGATGTAGCACTCCTGGTCTTCGTAGATCACCCGGCTCCAGGATTCATTATAACCGCTGCGCTGAAGCTTTTGTCCTTTCTCCCAGTTTTTCTCATAAAATCGTTCCACCTCCAACCACATAGGAATCCTTATAAAAAACCACGGCCTGTCCTGGAGTTATGGCTCTCTGAGGCTGATCAAACTTACATTCCACTACATCCGGCCCTATCTGGCGGATCACACACTCCGCTCCCGGATGACTGTATCGGATCTTGGCCTTTACTCTCATCTCCCGGCCATGAAGCCCGTCTACGGCCATCCAGTTAACGCCGCTGCATCTTAAGGTATCTGAGAACACATCCTCTCCCTTTCCAATGACCACCTCATTGGTATCCGGGCGAATTTCCACTACAAATACCGGATATCCCATAGAAAGATTCAGTCCCTTTCTCTGCCCCACTGTATAGTGAATAATTCCTCTGTGGCGGCCTAGTACATTGCCCTGAAGATCCACAAAATTTCCTTCTTCTGCTTTCTCTCCAGTGGTTTTTTCAATAAATCCGGCATAATCCTGATCCGGTATGAAACAGATTTCCTGACTGTCCGGCTTGTGGGCCACAGGGAGATTCTGGTCCTTGGCCATGCGCCGGATCTCATCCTTTTCGTATGCGCCTACCGGCATAAGGGTATGGGCCAGCTGATCCTGAGTCAGATTATAAAGAGCGTAAGTCTGATCTTTTCTGGCAGTTACAGAGGTTTTTAATGCGTATCTTCCATTGTCCAGCTTTTCCACTCTGGCATAATGTCCGGTGGCAATAAAATCCGCTCCTATATCCAGACTTCTCTTCAGCAGGGATTCCCATTTTACATAGCGGTTGCAGGCAATACAGGGATTCGGGGTCCGTCCTTTCCTGTATTCCTCTACAAAATAGTCCATTACCTGGCGTTTAAATTCTTCTTTGAAATTCATTACATAATAGGGAATCCCCAGCTCCCAGGCCACTCTTCTGGCATCATCCACAGCGGAAAGGCCGCAGCAGCCTCCATTTTCCTCCTGAACGTCTGTCTCCTCATCCTGCCAGATCTGCATGGTGACACCGATCACATCGTATCCCTGCTCCTTCAGCAGCCAGGCCGCCACCGATGAGTCCACTCCTCCGGACATTCCCACTACAACTTTTGGTTTACTCATAATTCTTTCCTTATTCCATGAATGTTCTATGCTGCATGAACCCAATGATTAATATTCCTCGTCCTCTTCTTCCTCACTGATATCAGACTTTGGCTTTTCCAGACCTTCGATCTCAATTCCATTTTTCTGAGCGTAATCCCAGAGAGCGGCGTGAATAGCCTCCTCTGCCAGAAGGGAGCAATGAATCTTCACAGGGGGAAGACCGTCCAGAGCCTCGCACACAGCCTTATTGGTTACGGACATAGCCTCCTGAACCGTCTTTCCCTTTACCATCTCTGTAGCCATGCTGCTGGTAGCCACTGCCGCTCCGCAGCCAAAGGTCTTGAATTTTACGTCCTGAATCACCTGATTTTCGTCAATATCCAGATAGATTCTCATAATATCGCCGCATTTGGCATTTCCCACTGTACCCATTCCGCTTGGATTCTCAATCTCTCCCACATTTCTTGGATGCTCAAAATGATCCATTACTTTTTCTGTATACATAGTCCTCTTCCTCCGTGACTTTTCTTCTTTTCATTTTTGTCTATCTCTGTTTCTTCAAAAACCGGGATCCGGGGATGTTCCCTGCTTCCCGGTTATTGCCGCTTCTGCTGTCTTATATAGTCCTCGTAAAGAGGAGACATGTTCCGAAGCTTCTCCACAATCCTCTTAATGGCCTCCACTACCTGATCCATCTCCTCCGTGGTATTGTCCGCGCTGACCGTAAGACGAAGGGAGCCGTGGGCAATCTCATGAGGCAGACCAATGGCAAGGAGCACATGGGAGGGATCCAGAGACCCTGAAGTGCAGGCAGAACCGCTGGAACCGCAGATTCCTTCCATATCCAGCATAATCAGAAGAGATTCTCCCTCAATAAACTGAAATGCAAAGTTAGCGTTGTTGGAAAGACGCTCGGTGGGATGGCCGTTTACCCTGGTATAAGGAACCTCTGCCATCACCCGGCCAATAAGATAATCCCTTAAGGCTCTCTCCTTCACAGATCTCTCCTCCATGGTCTGGACAGCCATCTCCACTGCCTTTCCCAGTCCTACAATTCCAGGAACATTTTCCGTTCCTCCTCTTCTTTTTCTCTCCTGAGCGCCGCCGTGAATAAAAGATCTTGTCTTTAAACCGGTGCGGATATAGAGAAATCCAATTCCCTTTGGACCGTTTATTTTGTGGCCGCTGGCGCTGAGCATATCAATGTTGTACTCATCGACCAAGATTGGCATGTGTCCGAAGGCCTGAACCGCGTCTGTATGAAAAATAATTCCATTTTCTCTGGCAATGCGGCCAATCTCCTTCACCGGCTCCAGCGTTCCAATCTCATTGTTGGCAAACATAATAGAAATAAGAATGGTTTCCGGACGGATAGCCGCCTTCAGCTGATCTAATTTTACCACACCGTTTTCGTCTACATCCAGATAAGTGACCTGAAATCCTCGTTTCTCCAGATACTCACAGGTATGAAGAACCGCGTGATGCTCAATTTTACTGGTTATAATATGATTTCCTTTGGAACGGTAGGCCTCTGCTGTGGCCACCAGAGCCCAGTTGTCCGACTCTGTCCCACCTGCTGTGAAGTAAATCTCATTGGTCTTGGCTCCCAAAGCATTGGCAATGGTCTCTCTGGATTTGGCCACTGCTTTTTTGAGGCCGTTGGAAAACTCATAAACAGAAGATGGGTTCCCGTATAATTCTGAAAAATATGGCAGCATTGCTTCCACAACCTCCGGATGAGTCTTTGTGGTCGCCGCATTGTCAAGATAAATCAATTGTTTCATAGTTGTTAATTCCGCCTTTCTGTAGTACTAAAGTTAAAAGCTTCATCTACTCTTTTTATTATACACATATTTCCTAGGATTTCAATAGGAATAACAATTGATGCAGAAATGTAATGAAATTCTGGTTTCTTCCATATATTAGAATAATTCCATGCTCCGGAGCTTCCATGAATTCCTTTTCCCGTTTTTCTCCTAAATTCTCTTTCCATCTCTCTCCCGGCAAATATGCGCTCTTAGCCGGAACCCTGATTTTAACCTGCACCGGATTGATTACCAGGGTTCTTGGATTTTTCTACCGCATTTTTCTCTCCAGAGCCATCGGAGCAGAGGGACTGGGCCTGTATAGTATGATTCATCCAGTATTCGGCATCTGCTTCGCCCTGTGCGCCGGGTCCATTCAAACAGCCATCTCCCGGCTGGCTGCCGCCCATGCGGAGCGGGGACGATCCTATTTTCGCTCGGGGCTGACCATCTCTCTGTCCATTTCCCTGGTTCTTACCGGATTGATTATTGTCTTCCGGAACGTTCTGGCTGAGACTGTGCTGATGGAACCGCGATGCGCTCCTCTTTTGGCCTATATGGCTCTCTCCGTGCCCTGCTGCGCCATCCACGCCTGCATGAATGGTTACTATTATGGTATGCAGAAAACACGAATTCCGGCATTTTCCCAGATTGTGGAACAGTGCGTCCGAATCGGCGGCGTATTTCTGGCAGCCGGCATTCTTGTAAAAGAGGGGAAAGAGCTGACCGTAACCTTGGCAGTCTTCGGTCATCTTATTGGGGAAGCGGCCTCCCTTCTTTTTACCCTGTCGGCCTGGCTTCTCTTTCCTCCAAAGGAGCTGAAAGCCCAAAGGCAGACGGCCTGGCCATTTTCTGCCGCAGCCCCCGCCCTTATGGCCATGGCCCTTCCTCTCATGGGAAATCGTCTGGTTTTAAACCTGCTGTCCAGCTTGGAGGCCATATGGATTCCCGGTTCTCTAAACGCTTATGGACTGTCAGACAGCCAGTCCATAAGCCTTTACGGCGTTCTCACAGGTATGGCCCTTCCCTTTATCCTGTTTCCATCAGCCATCTTCAATTCCCTTTCCGTTCTTTTGCTTCCTACTGTAGCGCAGGCCCAATCCGCCGGAAATCACCGACAAATCGGTCAGGTGATTACTGTCACCATCCGTTACTGCCTGTATGTAGGGATTTTATGCATCGGCGTATTTACGCTGTTCGGCATGGATCTTGGAGTCAGCGTATTTAAAGATGAGAACGCTGGAACCTACATTCAGGTTCTTGCCTGGCTGTGTCCGTTTCTCTACCTGGGTACCACCATGGGCAGCATTCTAAACGGTCTGGGACAGACCTCCCTCACCTTCCTTCACAATGCTCTCTCCCTTCTTCTGCGGCTGGCCTTTGTAGTATTTGGAATTCCGGTTTTTGGAATTATGGCCTATCTGGCCGGTATGCTGGCAAGTGAACTTTTGCTCGCCATTCTCCATCTGGTCTCCCTGAAAAAGCGGGTGGACTTTTCCTGGAATGTGTGGGAGGCTCTTGTGAAACCGGCGGTCTGTGTGATTCTGTCCATAGGCATATACCGACTGGCCATCTCTCTGGGGGATCCGTTTCAGAACCTGCCCATGTTTTTCAAAACTGCTTTCCATATTCTCATCCTTTCTCTCTGCTACATAACCGCTTTGGGATTCTGCCATCTGGTAAAGAAGGGCAAATTATAAACCATTTATAAAAAAATTCTGTTGCTTCTATAAAATCCTTTCCATTTTCTTGACTATTCAAGATTGGAAGCTATAATTGTTTTATATGGAACAGTTCTTTTAAGAACAGTTCTGCGTATAAAATCTCAACAGCACAAGAAAAAGGAGGAGGATTTGCTTATGAACAGAAACACTGATTTGCTCATAGCCCTTCGCCGGATTGTCAAACTCCACGACTCTATGCTTAAGGATGTGTGCGAGGAATATAATCTGACTTTGATTGAAGGCAAAATTATCAGTTTTCTGTACAACAATCCGGAGAAAGACACGGCGGCAGATATTGTAGAGCTGCGTATGCTTTCCAAGGGCAATGTATCACAGGCTGTGGAAAGCCTGATCCAAAAATCCCTCATCCGGCGAAGCCAGGATAAAAATGACAGGAGAAAGATTCACCTGTATCTCACCGAAAAAGCGGAGCCGGTGACCAGCTCCATCGTCCTTATGAGAAAAGAGTTTAACAAAGAAGTTTTCTTTGGAATCTCCCAGGAAGAGCTGGATCTGTTTCACAAAATTAACGATAAAATCAATGACAACATCCGCAAAGCAATGACAAGGAGAGAAAAACAATGAGTGAAGAAAAAGATTTTTTAGGGAAAGAGCCCATAGGCAAACTGCTGTTAAAACTGGCCCTTCCTACGGTGGCCGCCCAGGTTATCAATATGCTGTACAACATTGTGGACCGTATCTATATCGGCCATATTCCTGAAGTAGGCGCTTTGGCGCTGACCGGCGTAGGAGTCTGCATGCCTTTGATTATGATTGTAACTGCCTTTGCCGCTTTTGTAGGCTTTGGCGGCGCTCCCAGAGCTTCTATCTTTATGGGAAAAGGAGAATATGAGGCAGCTGAGAAAACCCTGGGAAACTGTTTTACTACCCAGATTATTATCTCAGTAATCCTGACCGCTGTTCTCCTTCTTTGGAACCGGGACTTCCTCTTAGCCTTCGGTGCCAGTGAAAATACCATTGAATACGGCGTCAGCTACATGAATATTTACGCCATAGGAACCATATTCGTTCAGATCACTTTGGGAATGAATTCCTTTATCACCGCTCAGGGATTTGCAAAAACAGGTATGCTTTCCGTACTGATCGGCGCTGTGGCCAATATCATTCTTGATCCTATTTTCATTTTCGGTCTGAATATGGGCGTACAGGGCGCAGCTCTGGCCACCATTATCTCTCAGGCTTTGTCCTGTATCTGGGTTCTTGCTTTCCTCTTTGGAAAAAAGACTCATTTAAGAATCAAGGGAAAAAATATGGCATTAAAGGCGGGAATCATTCTCCCCAGCCTTGCCTTAGGTCTGTCCACCTTTATTATGCAGGCCAGTGAAAGCGTTATCTCTATCTGCTTTAACTCTTCCTTATTAAAATATGGAGGAGATATTGCCGTTGGAGCCATGACCATTCTTACAAGCGTTATGCAGTTTGCCATGCTTCCCCTTCAGGGACTTGGCCAGGGAGCTCAGCCCATCATCAGCTACAACTACGGCGCTAAGAACGTGGACAGAGTGACCAGAGCCTTTAAGCTTCTGTTAAAGAGCAGCCTCTGTTACTCTACCATACTTTGGGCCTGCGTTATACTGTTCCCGGGAATTTTTGCCGCCATGTTTACCTCTGACCCGGCCTTGATGGATTTTACAGCCAAAGCGCTTCGAATTTACATGGCATGCCTGCTGCTGTTCGGAATCCAGGTAGCCTGCCAGATGACCTTTACCTCTCTTGGCAACGCAAAAGCTTCTATTCTGGTGGCGGTTATGAGAAAATTCATCCTTCTAATTCCTCTGATTTATGTTATGCCTCACATTTTGACCAGCGATCCAACTACGGCCGTATACATGGCAGAGCCTATTGCTGACCTCCTGGCGGTTTCTTTCACCATAGTATTATTTACCTTCCAGTTTAAGAAATCATTAAACCAGCTGTCAGCACATTAGTTTATGGAGCTGCTGAAAGAAATTTAAGAAAGAGGCGGGAAGCAGTCTGAACGGTTTTAATTACCTGATTCAGACGGCCTTCCGCCTCTTTCTTTTATTCTGCCAGGATGGACGTATCCCTACCAGTTTCTGAGAAAAAATCTCCAGATACACCATCCCATCAGGGTTCCCACTCCGTTGGTGATTAAGTCGTCTACCTGCATGAAGCCTCTCTGAGATATATATTGAAGGATTTCTATAGTTCCGCTTACAAGCAGGCCTGCTCCCACACAGGCAGACGCTCTGCCGGCCCATTTCCACAGCATGGGAAGCATCATGCCAAGAGGAATGGTCATCACAATATTCTCCAGCACATAAGCCTTTGATCTGGCCGAACTTCCCCATGTATCGAAAAGCCCCAGATCCACACCCATCCGGCTTCCCGGCGGCCTGGAAAAGAGAGCAATCCATAAAACCATATATCCATAAACCAGAAACACAAAAAGTTTAAGAAGACGTTTTCTGTTTCTTCGGCTGCGGCTTCTTCTGTACCACTCTTCCGGCCGAAAATGGCTGTAGGCCATAGTCAGGGCCGCACTGTAACAAATGCCAGTGAGCAGTTGGGGCAAAGGCTCTGCAAAATCTTTTGCCATACAGGTTAAAACATCCAACACAGGCTACCTCTCAGAATAATCTATAACAGACGAAGTACTCTCCCCTTCTCCATTCTGTTCCGGCCCAGAGCCGTTTTCTGATGAAACAGGATCCGGAAGAGATCTTCTCTCACTGTAATCCAGCACAGAAGAGCTTGTCTCCTGGGAAGAAGAGCCATCTGCTGCCCCACTTTCCCCTGCAGTATCCGCCTGAGTTTCCTCATTGCCGGAGACCTCAGAGGAATCTGTGGCGGAAGGATCAGCAGGTGAGGATTCCCCCTCTCCTGGCGCCGTCTCACCGGCAGGCTGACCAGCCCCCTGGGTTGGGTTCTCTGCAGAGGCGGCTGCCTCCGTCGGGGCAGATGACTCTGTGGGAGCAGAAGTCTCAGGCGCTGAAGCTGCCGGGGCCTCCGTTGGAGCAGCTGCAGTCGTGGTTGGCTGTACAGCTTCTGTTGTTTCCGCCGCAGTCTGTCTTTCTGTCTCCGGTTCTGTCTGTCTTTCCGTCTCCTCCTCGGTAGTTTCCTCTGTCTCTTCCTCAGCTGTGGTCTCTACTGCCGTTGTGGTTTCTTCTGCAGCAGTCTCCCCTTCGGTTGTCTCCTCTGTTTCCGGCTGAGTTTCTGAAGTCTCCTCTGTTTCGCTTTCTGTCTCCTGAGCCTGTCTTTCCAGCTCCAAAGCGGATGTGCTGTTTAAATCTGTCAGAGTCTGAACGGTAACAGGAATTCCTCCCTGGGTTTTCCCTTCCAGGAACAGATTGCTTAAGCTTTCCGCCCTGCTCTCTGCCCATGTTCTGTCCTCTGACAGTACATGAAGTTCTATCACTTCCTGCTGGGGATAATCCTGAGCCATCGCCGATACCAGAGAGCTGATTCCCTCTTCATCCTGGAGGCCCTCCAAAGCTATCTTCTCAATCATAGCCTCAGCCGCCTGATTCAGCGGATCCGCCTTCTCTATAATGCCCTCCTGATCCACTTCCAGCTTCATCTTTGCCTCTCCCATAATATAAATCAATCTGGACGGCTCTCTTCCGCAGCCAAAAAGAAACATGGAGCAAATACAAATGGCAAGCAGTACTCTTCCTATTCTTCTTCCGTTGGTTCTTCCTGCCCGGTTTTCATTCATTCTTCTATCCTCCCTAAAAAACATATAACAAACTGTTTAAAAGAATTATATACTAATTGGAAGGTTATGGCAAACAGAAAGAAAGGCCTCATTCTGACAATTTTCTTAATATATTATGTTTTTCTATTGGAAATAGGAATTTAGGGAGCGGGCCAGCTCCTCTTCCATTCGGGCCGCTTGGCTGGGGTCCTCTGCACTGACAGAAATATAGGTTTTCATCTTAGGTTCTGTTCCGGACGGACGCACCACTACAGAACAGTGATCCTCTAACAGGAATTTTAATACATCTGATTTAGGCAGACCGTCCAGTCCCTGGGCATAGTCCAGGCATTTCTTTACTTTCTTACCGACTAAAGAATCTACTCCCCGGCGGAAGTTTCTCATAATTTTCTGCATCTTGTCAAAACCGGCCGCTCCGTCAAACTCAAAGGAATGAAGGGTGTTAAGGCAATAGCCGTAGGTCTGATACAGCTCCTGCAGTTTTTCATAAAGACTGATTCCTCTTGTCTTATAGTAGGCAAACATTTCACAGATCAGAAAAGCACCGTTGACTGCATCTTTATCTCTCACATAGGTTCCGCTTAAATATCCGTAGCTCTCTTCAAATCCAAACAGATAGGAGGCTTCCTTTCCCTGCTTTTCCAAAAGCCCAATCTGCTCACCAATAAACTTGAAGCCGGTAAGTACATTAATTGTTCTCACTCCATAATGGCTGGCAATCCTCTCTGCCATATCAATGGTTACAATGGTTTTTATCATAACCGGATCCTCAGGCATAGTTCCCATTTCCAGCCGTCGGCTGCAGATATAGTCCAAAAGAAGCATTCCTGTCTCATTTCCAGACAGCAGCACATACTCACCTTCCGGATCTTTTACTGCTATCCCAACTCGGTCACAGTCAGGATCTGTAGCCAGCAGAAGGTCTGCCTGATATCTTTTTGCATAGTCCATTCCCAGGAACATTGCCTCCCGGATTTCCGGATTTGGATAAGGACAGGTAGGGAATGTACCATCAGGATTCTCCTGCTCTTTTACCACAGTGATATTAGTAAAGCCGCTCTCCTTTAAAGCCCTCAGAACTGGCTTCAAACCAGTTCCGTTTAGAGGCGTATAACAAATAGAAACATTTCTGTCAATCTTCGTATCAGGCCGAAGCATAGTCTGTCTCTTGACTTCTTCTGTAAAGGCAGTGTATACTTCCTCATCAATATAGGAAATAACTCCTTCCGATAACATTTGATCAAAGTCGGCCTTTTTAATATCCGCAAACAGATCCAAAGCTTCTATTTCTGTCAGGACTGCCTCTGCCCCCTCTGTAGTAATCTGACACCCGTCAGGACCATACACCTTATATCCATTATACTTAGATGGATTATGAGAAGCAGTCACCATAACTCCAGCCTTACATCCTAAATATCTGACAGCGAAGGAAAGGCAGGGAGTAGGCATCAGCTGGCTGTAAAGAAATACCCGGATGCCGTTGGCAGCAAAAACACTGGAAGCTGTTCGGGCAAAAAGTTTTGACTTTATTCTGGAATCATAGCTGACCGCAACCTTCCACTGAGCCTTGGGAAAATTTCTGCACACATAGTTTGCCAGTCCCTGAGAGGCCTTGGCCACAGTGTAGATATTCATACGGTTTGTGCCTGCTCCGATTACACCTCTTAATCCGCCGGTTCCAAATTCAAGGTTTCTGTAAAACGCTGATTCCATCTTTTCGTCATCATTTTCCATCTGGCGCAGTTCTTCCGCCACATCCTCATCTTCTACAGCCTTGTCCCGCCACAGCTGATACTGGTGTCTGATATATTCCTGATTCATATAAGCCTCCTGCCTTAGATTCCTTCTCCCTCAAGAGGGAATTTAATCTTATCGTGAACACTAATGTCCTTTCCGGTCTGTACTTCAATAATCTTCAGCTCGGAATCTGCAATTACCGTATGTTTGCATCCTGCCTTCATGGTAACAACCATTCCTGGTCCTATTTTCTGAACCTTGCCATCCACTACAGCCCTTCCCGTACCAGAGATCACAGACCACACTTCATCTCTGTGCTCATGGCTGTGATAATTCATCTGATGACCGGGATTCAAGGTCACCTTAATGGTCAGACTTTCCTCTTCCACATCCAGAACCTGGAAACTGCCCCAGGACTTTTCCGCAAACATAATCTGCTGGTTAATCTGATCTACAAACGGTTTAATATAACTGGACTGCTCCTTATCCGATACCAGAATTCCCTCAGCGCTGGCAGAAACAATCACATTTTTCAGTCCCATGCAGAGAACCGGAACATTCAGTTCATTGATTACATGAAGATTTTCACAGGTTTCATTCAACATTGCCTGACCGATCACTGGCTCAACCATGGCTTCTGTAAGAGTATTCCAAGTTCCAAGATCCTTCCAGTCCCCGGAAAATCTCATAACCTGTATGCTCTTCTCCTTCTCTGCAACTGCATAATCGAAACTGATCTTATTTACGGTCTCATATTTCTTATAAAGATCCTCATAATCCGTAAAATCTATAAGCTGATGAGCCTTATTCAGAAGATATTTCAATTGATAGGCAAAAACACCGCCGTTCCAGAGAGCTCCCTCAGCAATATAGCTTTTGGCTGTCTCTGCATCCGGCTTTTCGCGGAATGTCTTTACCGGACTGACTTCCTCTTTATTTTCCGGAATAATATAACCATATTTTTCGCTGGGGTAAGTAGGCTCCATTCCAAGTAAAGACAGGTTCGCCCCGCCTTTTTCAGCCAGATGCCCTAAAGAGGCCAGAGCCTGAAAATACTCTATGGAAACATAAGGATCCACGGGACATACCACAACCGCTTCATCCTCTCCTATTCCCTTTACATCATGTAAATAAGCAGATGCCAGGGCAATAGCCGGAAAGGTATCTCTTCGGCAAGGCTCCACACAGACTCCTACTTCTTCTCCCAGCTGATTATGAATAGCAGAAACCTGGCTTTTTGATGTCGCTATAGTTACCTTGGCTTCCGGATCTACTGCCTTAATCTGCCGGTAAACTCTCTGAACCATGGACTCATACTGCCCATCTTCCTTTTTAAACATCTTAATAAACTGTTTGGATCTGATATCATTGGACAAAGGCCAAAGTCTCTTTCCAGAGCCTCCGGATAATAACACTATGTTCATGGTATACCTCCTCTTTCGTCGCTTTAATACGTTAATTTATTAAAGTCTTCAGTTGAAAATTGAAAAGGGACAGCACTTAAGACGTCCCTCTTCCGTTTTTCTTTCCATTTATCTTTCTGCTCTCATTGGATTGTGAAGGAAATCTTCATAAGACAGACGAATTCCCTCCTCCAGTTCTGTGTGATACTTCCAGCCCAGCTTCTCCAGCTTAGACACATCAAGAAGCTTTCTTGGAGTTCCATCCGGCTTGGTGGCATCCCATTTAATCTCACCTTCATAGCCAATTACCTTTGCAACCAGCTCTGTCAGCTCTTTAATGGTCAGTTCTTTTCCGGTTCCTACATTGACCGTTTCATTGCCGGAATAATTGTTCATTAAGAATACGCAGGCCTCTGCCAAATCATCTACATACAGAAACTCTCTCAAAGGAGTACCGGTTCCCCAGCAGGTTACTTCCTTAAGTCCCTGCTCTTTTGCCTCATGGAAGCGGCGGATCAGCGCCGGGAGCACATGGCTGTGGGTTGGATGGTAATTGTCATTAGGACCGTAAAGATTGGTGGGCATGGCGGAAATATAATCTGTTCCGTACTGTCTGTTAAGAAACTCACAGTATTTTAAACCGGAAATCTTAGCCAAAGCATAAGCTTCGTTGGTCTTTTCCAGTTCAGAGGTCAGAAGACAGCTTTCCGGCATAGGCTGAGGAGCCATCCTTGGATAAATACAGGAAGAGCCTAAAAACAGGAGCTTTCTGCAGTTATTCTGCCATGCGGAATGAATCACATTCATTTCCAAAATCATATTCTCATACATAAAATCTGCCAGAGCCTCAGAATTAGCCACAATTCCTCCAACCTTAGCTGCTGCCAGAAATACATAGTCCGGCTTTTCCTCTGCAAAGAATTTTTCCACGTCATCCTGACGGCAAAGATTTAATTCTTTGTGAGTTCTTACAATAATGTTATGGTAGCCTTCCTTTTCCAGGGCACGGACAATGGCTGATCCAACCATTCCCCGATGTCCGGCTACGTAGATTTTTGCGTCTTTCTCCATCATTTTTTATCCTTCTTTCTGCCCTGCGCTTCACGATTAAGCAAGGTCTGCGGCTTCTTTAACTGCTTTCTCTCTTCTGGCCAGCTCCCTGTCATGCTCAGCCATAATACGAACCAGTTCCTCATAAGTAGTCTTCTGTGGATTCCAGCCAAGAACTGTCTTAGCTTTTGTAGGATCACCCCACAGATTGTCTACATCTGTAGGACGGAACCATTCAGGATTTACACATACCAGCATCTTTCCAGTGGCCTTGTCATATCCCTTTTCCTCCAGACCAGTGCCTTCCCAGCGAATTTCAATGCCATTTGCCTTAAATGCCTTCTCCGTAAAATCTCTTACTGTATGCTGTTCTCCAGTGGCGATGACAAAGTCCTCCGGAGTCTCATGCTGTAAAATCATCCACATACATTCTACGTAATCCTTTGCATATCCCCAGTCTCTGAGAGAATCCATATTTCCCAGTTCCAGATGATCCTGAAGGCCTTCTGCGATCCTTCCTGCCGCAAGGGTAATCTTTCTGGTTACGAAAGTCTCTCCTCTTCTCTCAGACTCATGGTTAAAAAGGATACCATTTACAGCAAACATACCATAAGCCTCTCTGTACTCCTTAGTAATCCAAAAACCATACTGCTTTGCTACCGCATAGGGGCTATATGGATGAAATGGTGTGGTTTCTCTCTGAGGAACTTCCTCAACCTTTCCGTAAAGTTCGGAAGTAGAAGCCTGATAAAATTTAGTCTTCTTTGTCAGTCCCAAAATTCGGATAGCCTCCAGCATTCTGAGAACACCAATGGCATCCACGTCTCCGGAATACTCAGGAACGTCAAAAGATACCTGAACGTGAGACTGGGCAGCCAGGTTATAAATCTCATCGGGCTGAACCAGATTAATAATACGAATTAAAGAGGAAGAATCAGAAAGATCTCCATCATGAAGAGTAATAGCATTTTTAGCAATTAAATGATCAATTCTTGCTGTATTGGAAATAGATGCTCTTCTGGTAATTCCATGAACTTCATATCCCTTCTCTAAAAGAAATTCTGCAAGATAAGATCCATCCTGACCTGTAATTCCTGTAATTAACGCTTTTTTCATAAGACTCCTCTGCTTTCTATAGACTTTTATTAATATTTTTCAGTTTCCAAACATGAAGTGATTTTATTTTAAAAAATAGAAGGAAAAAATTTAAGTGTAAATCTTGCAGAATCTTAGCATTATATTGACTTTTTCAGGTCATTGGTTTTATGATAGTTTTAAAAACAGAGACTGTTGATTCACCATATATGACCGCTAATATTTCGCGGCAAATGGAGGCTTTTATGGATACTTCATTATTTCAGAGCAGTATAGTCCAATCCAATCGTATTCTCTATACACCATCTGTATTTGCAAAAACAAACCTGCTCCACCTTCAGGAAATCGGACAGTTGGATTCTCTGCGTCCTCATACCAGCCAGCGTTCCAATATGACTTCTTACCTTTTCTTTCTTGTGAAAAAGGGAAGCGGCATACTGGTATATGACAACGTCACCTATTCCTTATCTCAGGGCGACTGCGTATTTATTGACTGCCGAAAAAAACATTCTCACCGCTCCTCAGAACAGCTATGGACACTTCAATGGGCTCATTTTTACGGCCCCAATATGAACGGAATTTATGAGAAATATGTAGAAAGAGGGGGGATTCCCTGTTTTCATCCAGAGGATTGTTCCGCCTATGAAAAACTTCTGACACAGCTTTTTGAAACGGCTTCTTCAGGAATTTATGTCAGAGACATGAAAATATGTGAACATCTGACCTGCCTTCTTACTCTTTTGATGGAGGAAAGCTGGAACCATCGTTCGGCATCCAGACAGAGTCTCAGCAGGAAACGGGACGTGATGGGAGTAAAAGAATATCTGGATCAGCATTTTGCAGATAAGATTACCTTAGATCAGTTATCGGATCTCTTCTATATTAATAAGTTCTATCTCACCAGAGTATTTAAGGAACAATTGGGTATGACAGTGCAGAACTATCTCACTGCTCTGCGCATCACTCATGCCAAACAGCTGCTGCGCTTTTCTGACTATTCCATAGATAAAATCGGTCAGCAGTGCGGCATGAATGATGCCAACTATTTTGCCAGAATGTTCCGGAAAATTGAAGGAATGTCTCCCGGAGAGTTTCGGAAGATGTGGGTGCAGGGGAAGGATTAAAAACGGAAACCATTAAAAGCTATCATTTATAGATTATGAAAAAAGAGCGGGGCACTTTTATCTTTTTCTGACATGAAAGATAAGCTTTGGTTCATAGATACTCCCGCCCTCTTCTCCGTATCCCACATAATTCCAGATTTTCCATCTGAAGAATGAATATCAGGGCTGTCATAACGCAGTGCGCAGGCGTGTTCCCTGCTGTAATCATTGTCTACCCACCACTGAAGCTCTGTATGATCCTCTAAAGTCAGATAACCGTGTGCAAACCCTCTGGGCAGATACATTTGACAGCCCGTTCCCCTTTTGCTGCTTCCCAGGTCTGACAAGTATGCCGCCCCATAAGTTCCAAAGGTGGGACTGTCTTTTCTCAGATCAACAGCTACGTTCCACACGGATCCTCTGACGCACTGTACCAGTTTGGCCTGAGCATAGGCGCCTTTCTGAAAATGAAGGCCCCGGATGGTTCCTTTATATTTTGTGTAGGAATGATTTTGCTGAAAAAAATCAGACTCAATGCCAAGATCCTTCAGTTTTTTTCTATTGAAAACTTCTGACAGCCAGCCTCTGGCATCTCCAATCAGCTCTGGAGTAAGAAGTACAATGTCCGGAATATCTGTTAAATGGATTTTCATAGTTTTCCGCCTTTCTTCTTAACTTTATTTCTATTATATAATTACAATTTTTCAGCCTGTTTGTCAAAGATAAATCCTCACTGTATGATTCATACCTCCACATCAGGGATTGACACCCCTTTTTCATATGGAAACAGCTGTCTGATATGATGACAAAAAAATATTACTTTTTGTGTTCCTCTATGTAGGTTAAAATGGTAAAGATTGTCAGAATCAGAGTTAATACTTCATTTATGTTCATCCGCTTTCTCCCCTTCCTAAAAATACAACAGACAGCTGTTTACCTGCCCTGGTGCAATGCCCTGGCTTAGATTATACATATCATGGCCCGGACGGCTTTTCTTTGTATTTCATGGAATACGAAAAAAAGCAGGGAAACAGATCCCTGCCATTCTCCCAATCTGTATTTATAAAGTTTCCAAAATCCTTTCATAGCCATATCTAAGAGACTCAGCCTCTGTCATACCATGGGTCAGATATTCTATAATCTCCTTCAGCGTCTCCTTACATTCATTGACTTTTGCCAAAAATTTCTGGTAAGCTGCTCTTATATCCTCTGTCTCTGACATACGGCAATAACAGTTTTTTATAAGCCGCACATTACCGCTGATTGTATGCCACACAGTTAAATCTTCTTCCAGCTCCTGTATGCTTTTAAACCATCTGCTTCCCTCAATCCGTGTCATCTTGCTCTTATCCTTTGCAAAATGATTGAGATGAAACCTCTTTTCATAATATCCAATGGAAAAATTTAAAGTTCCTCCCCAAAACACCCAGTATATGCAGTATTCCTCAACCATTTTCATACAGGAGGAGCAGCTGTTTTTCAGCCGTTCTCCCATATTATCCCCCAAAACCTTGTTTATCCCTCCCATTACGGCAAACCATTGATCATACAACGTTTTTAAGCAGCCTGCGCTGTGATATTGACGCAGATCAATCTGGGCAGCTTTCCCCATAGTCCATATCAGCGCCCCTTCTATCATTTCCTGCTGTTTTTTCTGACCATTCTCCTTGCGTCTATCATAGTTTTTCTCTTCTCCCAGTATCATATCTGCCAGCTCTTCCGCGTAAAAGGTTCCAA
Source organism: Candidatus Hungatella pullicola (assembly GCA_019114305.1). GTDB lineage: Bacteria > Bacillota > Clostridia > Lachnospirales > Lachnospiraceae > Hungatella_B > Hungatella_B pullicola. The sequence continues at coordinate 159,308 of DXFU01000057.1, forward strand.
ATCCGTTTAAGTTTTCCATATATTCGGAAAAAGTAATCTGTCCCATCCTGTCAGGACTTTCCTGTGCCGTCTGATCTGCAGATGTCTCCCACTCAAAAAGCCATCTCAGCAGTTCCTGCTCTGTCCTTATCTTCTCTTCATCGTTCCGATTCTCATTCTGAATAAACTGGATTAGGGCAGCTGACATCATGATAATTCCAAATTGGATTTCCCCAACCTTTGTTTTACCGAAAGCGCCAGCTCTGGTTAATGCAATATCGTACCATTGAAATCGCTGCCAAAAACGGTATCCCTTATCAGCTGCTGTTGCATCAAATCCATCTGGCATCCGTCTCAGTACGTCTCTGGCTGTTATGTATCCAACATAGGACTGGAGCTTTAAAAGAATAGGGATGGGAAGATTTTTTGTCCCCTCACAAAGATTTAAAGCAGATTCCACCATCTCTTCCCTGATTGTGACTGGCCGAAACCCCTTCCACCCCAATAATTCCATATATGGGTTTAACCCTGTACTGGTTCTGACTCCGCAGGCCAGGGCAAAATCTATCATTTCCCTGCGGTTCCAGCGGTAGAAGGGCAAAGGATGGCGTATCCCTCCAAATTCCCGAATGCGCGTTTTGCCTTTACACCACAGCAAATACTCATTTAAAAACAGGCTGAGAGCGGTCTGGCTGGCGCTGCCGCTGCTTTTTGTAAATACAGTATCCCCATTTCTCATTTCTGGCTGCAGCACCTGTGCAATTAATACAGTATTCCCGGTTTGGGAGCGCACCTTTTCTTTTACCAATTCCACATCCAATGCAAAGGATAATATGGTTTCACCGCCCTTTTCATCCTCTTCAAATAAAGACACCTTCTTAAGCTGCTTAACAGCTTTATTTCTATTGGATAAGATCCGTTCCCTGAACAATGGCGTGTTTTCATAGCCGCTTCTTCCGCTTTTTCCATACTCTCTCATAATAAGGGAGACGGCCCGCCAGCAGGCCTCCCCCATAGGACGTATGCCTTCCTCTGCAAAATGCCTCAGGGCTTCCTCTATCCTTGATTCTGCTGACAAACGCTCCGCCAAATCCAAACATGCTATGGTTCCCCGCTGCTTTCGTTTCCTTGTGCGGCTGTTTGCCGCAGTTATACCGTCACAAGAGCATATATCTCTCTTTTCTTCCAATGCCCGCTCCAAATGAACCTGAAGTACAATCATCCGCTGCAGTTCATCCTGCCTTTCCAATGAAAGAGGCAGTTCCCACCCTATCATGGAATCCCCAAGCTTTTGAGCCAGCTGGTAATAATAAGTAATTCCCTGGGTTCTGTTCTCTTTTTGAAGAGAATTGACCTCCTGTTCACTGTTCTTCCATCTATCCGCCAAACAGGCAACCAGATGTTTTTCATAATCCTCGTATAATTCAATACAGTCCCTAAATGTTAGTTTTTTTTCGTGCTTATCGTTCCACCTTAGCAGAAGCCGAAAGAAACCCTCTTTGTAATGAAGGGGATACAAAGGTCTGACATAATAAGAGGGGTTTTCTGTGGAACAGGCCTCTAAACACTCATCTGCCTCTGCCATACTCAGGCCTGAGGTTATCAGCAGGCACATAACCACTTCCCTTTTATCATAAGTTTCTTTTACGTGATATAAAACCGGAAATGTTTTTTTATATTTCCATATGGTTTCAATCTGATTCTTCCATCTCGTTTTTGTGAATTTATCCGCCCCGGCAGCAAAACGCCAAAGCACTTCCCCCTCTGTCTCCAAACGCCAAGACAGCTGTTCCAATGTCATATATTTTGCAAAAAACTGCTCTATACAGCTTTTATCCCCTCTGCCCAATTTCTTTTTTTCCTTCTGGTACAGTTTTTCTGCTGTTTCCAGAATACTTCTTGTATCTTTCATACTGTCACCTGATCCTGTGGGCCCGAAAGTAGGTCTGGTATACCAAAAGGGCCATCCACGAACTATTAAAATAAGGAAATCCCACCTGCAAAAACGGAGCAGAATAGGGAGGAATCAGCTGGAGTCCCAGGTTTGGAAGCAAATAAATGATAAACTGTATAGTAAGAAAGAAACTGCATCCATAGCAAATATGCCGGTCCACCGGAACTCTCTGATGCCTTGCTCCTTTAAAAAGCAGATAAAAAAGCAGGACAAACAGACCGATTACCCCTATTCCCGCAAGGATTCCATATCGCCCAAAAATAAAATTAATCTGATAATAACTGAAATACTCCCAATTTTCCTCCGCAATTTCCGGCACATAGCCTGCACCCATCAGCCTCATATGCCTTAACACTTCTCTGCTTCGTTGGATATATGGTTCCCATCTTACCCTATAATCCTCCAGCCTTAACAGAAAAATGCCGCTGTTCTCTGCCCGTTTCAGGATATACAGAAACATTCCTGCCAAGCAGGCAGCAATTCCCAAAGCGTTCAGGAGAAATGCCCCTGCTTTTTTCAGATCAAACCTCTGAAGTTTCATGGAGGTCATGTAAAACCATGTCACCGCGGTAAATAAAATATAAGTAAACAGTATGGTTTCCGACATTCTGTGACAGTCAAATAACTGATATCCCAGCAGAATCACTGCAGCCATATACAAAACCGACAACAGACCATGGTTTCTATCCCTTTTCAGCATGACGATATAGAGAGGAAATACAAACCACATATACGTATTAAAATATTGAAAATCAAAATTGATTAACATCTCCTGTCCATAATGCTTCCACCCAACAGGAAACAGCGCAAACACTGCCGCTAACGCAAGATACATGGCTTCATCCCATTTCCTGGACTCCAAAGAATTGGTTGCCCGAGGCAAAAAAGCTGCCGTAAGAAAGGCAAGAAAGATTCCTGACACAAAAAACCTTGCCATTCTGTATTCCATAACTTCTCTCACATAGGTGTCGACCCCTGCTTCCACTGCGTCATAAAAGAAGCAGCTCAATACGGTCAATGCCAGCACTACAAGAAGGGATGGCAGATTAACCTTTTTCCATCTCTCCTTCAGCGGTTTCAGCTGACTTCCATCTGACAGCTGAGTTTTTCTCACCTGGCCCACAACATTTCGTGCTTTTTCCCCTTTGTCTTTCCCTAATTTCCATAACCAGCCTGGTTCTGCCTGTCTGTCCTTTGGCGCGTCTATGACGCAGCCTGTACACAGCAAGTGGTCCTCTGGTTTATATTCATACACATCTTCTCCCCTCAAATCCCAGAATAAAACGCTGCCTGGCCCCCATGATTTCGTTTTTTGGTGAAACACTGCAGTCTCTCCAGTCATAAATGCATTTTCAACGTACCTGCCCTGCAGCAGTTTCATTTCTACCCCTTCATCGTAATTTCTATGGTACAATTTTAATACCTGTGAGTTGTAATCCCCTTCATAAGAGGATACTATGATTCCTCCCGTACAGCCAATTACCTTATCCTCTGCATCAATCACATCTACAAAAAAAGGCTTTTTATTTTCCTTTTGAAGATACAGGCTCTTGAATTCGCACTGGGAAAACACCATGTCCTGATTCCATATTACATTTCTGTCATCATCAAACCAATCGTCAATATCATCAGATTCCTCAGGAATAACTAAAAGATCTGTGATGCTTTTCTCAAGACGGTCCCATATGGTTTGGGGCTCATTCTTTCTCCTTTTATGAGGCTTTCTTCTTACGGGATACGTAGGTTTTTCAGCTTCCTCAATAATCCTGTATTTTCCAGAAACAATGAAATGAAACTGTCTCTCCATTTTTTGAATATGCCTTTTTTCCACCTCCACAGGCAGTTCCTCGTTTCTGTTCCAGGTTTCCAGAGCCATATATTTCTGCAAAGGAAATACGCTGTAGTCCATTCCAATATAATAGATCAGCAGCCAGTCTCCGGTATCATCAAAATCAATATGGGTCAGCTTATATTGCTGTGGTATGGGAATTATCCAGGAATCTATCACCAAACCTGACCCCCCGTCCCAACAGGTGACTGTTTTTCCTGATATACCCAGAATCTTTTCCTGCTTTCCGTCCCCAAATAATTTATCATATTTTTTTCCTGTTTCCTGTAAAATAATATGGCGGCTTACTGTTCCGGTGCCTGCATCAATCCATTTTACAATTTGTTTTCCGTTAAAGCTTATGATCATCCCTGGAAGATTGGTTCTTCCAATGATGAAGGTATCCAGCTTCTTCTTATAACGGTGAATGCAGGAAAAACTGCCGCTTGCCGTATCAATTTCAAAAATCCCATCTTCCCCATTTGCAATCATAATGCCGTTTTTCAGATGAAAACTGTGGACTGCACAGGGTAAGGTCCATAGAGTCTGTTTTGTCTCCCCGTCAACTTTCATACACTGGTGGTCATACAGAGCAATCAACGCGTCTTCACCTGGAAGCATCTGAATCTGAGAGTCTGCTGATAAACCGAGTTCTTTTAATTTTCCTGACTGAATCAATGCATTCTCCCATTGATTGGTATCATCCGGTTTGTATTGGGCCAGGGAGCCATATCCATTTCTCTCCGTTTTATCGCCGTCAGTATCATTTCTTACAATTACATATACCGTTCCATTTTTCCTGTCGCAGGCTACTGCTTCTATCCGCCTATTTTCATCCGGATCCTGCATATGCAGAGCTGTGCTCAGCTTCCCGGCAGCTGTATCCCATAGCCCTACGCAGCCCGGCCTCTGTTCTACGTCTCCAATGAGGAACTGTCCTTCTCCTGCATAGCTGAACCAAAAGGTTTCAGAGGACGAATCCAAGAAGGATTCTTGATCTGGAAGAACGCATGTTCCCTCCAGAAAAATTTTCTCAGGATCGTCTTCTTTCTTACTGGTTTTCTCCATGTGCCTTTCATCCAGATTTACTAAAAACAGCTTCACCGTACCTGATAAATCATTTTTTATACACAATGCGAATCGGCCTGGCAAATCTGTTCTTGCAGCCTTAAGAAACTGTCCATACACAGGAAACAAGCGCAGGATTTTTTCCTGTGAGCGCCTGAAACAATAGAGAGTTGTCTTCTCTTGTATTTCTTCTTCCCTGTTATTGGCTCTCCCACGAAAAGGAAAAAGAAACGTTTCCTTCTTTCCCGGCAGCCTTCTTTTTTTCTTTCTTCCGCGGTTTTCACTTACAATCAGGAATATATCACCGCTTTCTCCTGTGTACTCTGCATATACAAGATCTCTGATCCCTTCTCCTAAAACCGACTGCTCCCCGGTATCCAGATTCAGTTCTGCAAGCATACCTGTAATTTCATTGACCAGCAGCAGTTTCCTCTCTGAAGGATGAATGGAACAGCAAATAAATTTTCCCTGGTCTTTGGTCTCCTCCAACGCCTGCCGGGCATACTTGGCCTCTGAAAAAGTTGCGCAAAGCCACTGATTTTCTGATGGGTTATAATGAGAAAAATTAATTCCATAAAGAGAAATCCCCTGCAAATACAATCCATCCAGGGAAAGGCCTGCAAAATCCGTTTCCCCCGTATTCTGAATCCGGCTGTGCTTTAGGATTTCTATGGTATTTCTCAGTCCGGTGTGAAAGGCCTTTCCTGTGGGATCAATTCCTTTCACCCACGGAAAGCGATACAAATCAAGGAAACGCCCGATAATTTCCTGCTCCTCTTCTCTGACATCCGGGATTTTCCACTTCCTGTCTGACAAATCAAAAAAAGGCATATTATGGTGCTCTCCAAGCATCTCCCCAACAAAGGAACATAAATACGGAGGCAGCTCTTTTTCCTGGAAAGGCTTTACTGCCGCGCAAAATTTATCCCTGTCCGGAAGAATTCCTTCCTCTTCCTCATACTCCAGGGCCTGCAGCATACGATTTTTAATTGCACACGCGGCAAAATAGTCCCGGAAATACTGATGGGTAAAGAACAGTGCCTGGTCGGCGGTCATGCGCATAATGCCAAGTACGTCACAGGCATAGTCTGCGATGCGCAGCCCCCTGTCAATTTCATAGATTTTAGCAAAAATATCCCTGACATCAATGTGATAGCCGTAAAATGTCCTCGTCCAACGGACATGTGTCTCCTCTCGGAACCTTTTTAAAGTGCTTTCCAAAAACACAGTAAGCCGATCCCAGGATATGTAAAAATGATTGGTGGAAACCATCTCAATTCCAATCTCCGGTATGATAAAATCAAGAAGCACACGGATAGAAAGATCCATCCGCAGTTTTAAATCGGGATCGTAGGATTTACTCTTATACTTAGCCTGAGACTGAAGTTTTTCCCCATATACAACTGTATGATCCAGAGTTTCTCTTTTATCATGGAAAAAACGGCTTAGAATTTCTCCCTGTCTTGTAAGTCCCTGCCTTTCCGATACAAAACAATACATAATCAGGAAAAACGGTATTCTCAGACAATTCCACAAGCGGTATTCCTTACTGGATACATCTTCCTTTTTCTGAATCAATCTGTTGAATTCTGCCTGGCTTAACCTCCCGCCAGTTACTGCCTCCTGAAGCATTTCAGAAATATTAGTATCGTCCAGTCCTACGGTTTTCAGACGTTTCAAATGATCAGAGGAAAGCTCATGAATATCGTTCCGTCCCGCAATTATGAGACGCATATTCTTTGCATACAGCAGATAATGATTCAGCGAATCAACAAAATGAACTCTGCTGATTGTATCTGCAAACCCCACTTCATTTAATCCATCCAACAAAATCGTATAGGCCTTTCCGCCTCTTTCCGGGTGACGGAACAGGTCTTCCCGGACAGCCCTCACATAGGGATGGTTTTTATCTGCAAAGCGCCCCGGTTTCCCAAGAAAATAAGATGCTATAAACTGTTCTATAAATGTACCCTTTTCCTCTTCTGAATACCAATCTTTATGATTTTGGGAAAGAACGCATAATTCCATAAATACCAATGGGCGGTTGAAATCAGCGTTATCCCCTCCATAAAACTGGTTCATGATATCAATAAGGCTTGTGGTTTTTCCAACACCGCCGTCCCCAATCATTAACAGGGAATTCTGACTGTTGAAAGAATTCTCCATAAAATCTTTCAGAAGCATTGGTTTTGCAGAATCCGAATCTGTAAATTTTGCTCTCCCTTTTTTTAGTTCCAATCCAACCTGGGGTAAAATTCTTCGGATAATATCCTGATTGGCAAAACGCTGGTGAGCCATCTCTGTATACGATGTTTTAAGTAATGTGCAAAGGTATTCCCTGCTGATTCCAGTCTTCTTTATGAGATCAAGAAGTTTCCTGACAGTCAGGATTATTCCTGAATCATATTCTGTCTGAAGCAGAAACAGCTCTTCCAGTTCCTTAAAAATCACATGGTAATCTTCTGCCCCCGGTATTTCCATGATATTTTCCTGACCGCAGTGTGTCAGATAATTGATCTCATATTTTACAGCCTTCTCTTCACAGATCTCTTCCAGATGGTCTTCCGTTATTGGGTATTCTATGGGAGAACGGCCTGTAAGCAGATACCAGAAAATCTGTACTGCGGCATACCAGTCATCTGATTCCTGAAGTTTATCCCGAATTCCCTCCCAAAGTTGGGGATGGACATACCCTTCCGTCCCTCCAATAAACTGTGCTGCCTGGTTTTCTCCCGAACAGACAGAACAGCCAAAATCCAAAAGAGCCATGGGATATGTCCGCTCTCTTTCAGACTCCATTCCCGTATCATACAAATATATATTGGACGGAGACAAATCTCCATGTATAATCCCTGTTTCCTTATGCAGGTTATTGATCAGCTTAAATAAATCATAGGCAAGCTGCAGGCGGTCCTGGAGAACCATCTGCTTCCACTCTTCACTTCTGACAAACTTCTGAAGAGTTCTGCCCTTTCTCACCTCTCTCATAACACCGAAAATAATTCCGCTTTCCTGCTCCTGAACACACTGGTTAAGAATCAGAGCTCCTGGAAACCCCGCTTCTTTTATGACCATGCACAGATGCAGCTCACGTTTTGCTGCCTCCCGCACCAGACTGTCACCGTCCAATTCACTGCTGCTGTCAGACAGATATTCTTTTAAAAGTACAGTCTCCCCGCTGTCCCCCTCTTCTGCCTTCAGAATCCGTGAACCATTACTTTCTGCTATCACTTCACGTACTCTGTATACATTCTCTTCCTCCGTCTTAATCAGGCTTCCCTGCGTTCTTATCTTTTGGTACATTCCCACAGCAATCCCCCCTCAAATAGCTAAAACCTTTCTTCCCTGTGATTTTCCGTCCAGGCATCCACGAGACACCTTATATCGGCAACGGTAACTGACTGCAGAAAACAGAATACTTTCCAACATTTTGTACCGTTATTATATAACGGAAGGACAGTACTGTCAGTATACTCCGCCCACCTTTTTATAATTTTGAGGAAAACATATAAAAGGGACTTATAAATTCGTCTTAAATATATCCTTGTATGGTTATGTCCGAACCTACTGTCAGCTGTCCATATCTCTTATATACTCCTATATTTATTTAAATTTATGCAGAAAGAGCTTCTATATAAATTCATATTTATTTATATTTATTCATCAATCTCTTCCTTGAAAGTTTTTTCTTCAATTCTATAAATTTTCTGTACTTTTTTCTTATCTGCCCTGTTTTTATCATATCAATCCTTTATTTTTGTTCTCCAATAACCTTAGAAGAAACATTATCGGAATCTGGAGCGTGAACGCCATGCAGCTTAAGAGTAAAAAGCTTTACGTCATCGGCGATCTGCTGGCCATTGTCCTGGCTTTCTGCCTTACCACTCTGGCTCGTTTTGCCTCCTTTCAGGATCTTAAGCTGGCCTTCTCCAACTGGGCCGGGTTCCTCCTCTTCCTCGGCGCTTACGCCATGGTCTTTCTCTTCTATCAGCCTAAGACCGACATTGACCGCAGAGGAAGGTGGGAGGA
>DXFU01000058.1 GCA_019114305.1 Candidatus Hungatella pullicola
ATAATGGTCTGCAAAGATTCTTTGTAAGATGTTCATAAGACTATTATGCAAGAAAAAGTAACAAAAGAAAACCCCCTATCCCCTCATGATTGAGGGGCAGGGGAGTTGAATAGGCGAAGCCTATTTTTTATAATGACTCACTGCTTTCTTCTGAGCTGGTCTGGTCGGAATCCGAAGGGGCCTCTTCAGTGGCTGGTTCTGCTTCTTCCAGATAGTCTCCGGATACGTAGGCTTCCTGACCGTCAAACATGATAATGACCCAGGTGTCATCATAGTGATCCACATATTCTACTTGTGTGCCTGCAGCCAAAGTGCCAAGTCTCTCACCGGAGGTAGATGGCTCCGCCCGAACGTTCAGTCTGGCTGTGGTAATATAAACAGGATCAGGAGCTTCTGTGGTAGGAGCTTCTGTAGGAATAGGCTCTAAAATATTTTCTGTCATTTCTTCTGTGGAAACTGGCGCTGTGGTGGTTTCTGTTTCATCTGAGCTGTTGGGAATGAGTCTGGTAATAATCACCACCAGAATAATAACGATAATTAAAATAAGAGCCGGCTTTAACAGCATATAGGGATCAAAGCTCTGGTTGGCAGGGCGGCGTCTGCTGCGGCTGCCGCTGTGAGCTGGTCTTTGTCCGGAACGGGAAGAAGCTGTGCCTCTGGAACTGCCGGCAGCCGCGGGTCTGGAAGCGGAAGTGCGGGCTGTTCCTCCGGTCCTGGAAACGGAGCCTTGAGAGCTTCGGCTCTGAGCGGTTCTTGTTTGGGGACGCTGAGGGGAGCGCTGAGAAGAGGCAGCAGATCTGGAAGGGGCTGGTCTTGTACCTGCCGGTCTGTTCTGAGCTGGACGCTGCTGATATCCAGATGGGGAAGACGTCTGCTGTCTTCCGTTATAAATATCCGCAAAAGCCCGTACTTCTTCCGTAAGAAGCTGGTAAGCTTCGTTGGCGTCATAGGGGCTGTCATCTCCGTCGTGAACAGCTTTGTTGCCAATAACCCGGATTCTGTGATAATGATCTTTAGTGGTCTGTGGAATCCAGTGTCCCTCAAACAGCTGATCAATACTGTCCGCCAGGTCTCCATCTACAACCAAAGCCTTTTCTCCAAGGCTGTTTACCATAAATTCAAGCGTTTGACGGGCCTTTATCATAGCCATGTTATATTGATTCTGGCTCATTAGACGTTCTGTTTCCTTCAGGCCCTGCTGGATTCTATTCCAGCTGTTATCTGTATTTCCCATAGGGTTCCTCCTTTGCAGCAAAACAGTCGAATATTTAAGTATAGTATACAAATATTATACTAGATTCTGAAAAATTGTGCACCTATTATTTTCTGTTTTTTCTATTGCGTAGAATGATGGAAAATTTTATGATAAAAGTAAGGAAAATGTTAGAACTGTTGTTTTTATCCACGGTTGCGCCTACCGGGACTGCTGTGATACAATCAGCTGTACAGGCAAAACCTGTTAATTTACGATTTACCGGAGGAATCAAATATGAGATTACGCCATATTCCAGGCGCGGAGGAAGAGATTGCCAACAGTCTTTATGTGATTCAGAATCCTCAGGAGCACAGAGGAAAGTGGAATCAGGTTTTCGGCAATGAGAATCCTGTAGAGATAGAGGTTGGAATGGGAAAAGGACGATTTATTATGGAACTGGCCATGAGAAATCCCCAGATTAACTATATTGGCATTGAGCGGTATCCCAGCGTTCTTTTAAGAGGACTTCAGAAAAGAGCTGAAGTGGAGCTGTCCAATATTTATTTTATGTGTATGGATGCAAAAAATCTGGGTGAGGTTTTTGAGCCGGGAGAGGTAAGCAGAATTTATCTGAACTTTTCTGATCCATGGCCGAAAGACCGTCACGCAAAAAGACGCCTGACTTCAGAGACCTTTCTTCAGGTTTATGATCAGATTCTGGCACGTGACGGGGTGGTGGAGTTTAAAACAGACAACAGAGGGTTGTTTGACTACTCCCTGGAATCCATCCCCGCTGCCAATTGGAGAGTGAAGCAGTATACTTATGATCTTCACAATGATCCAATGGGCCAGGGAAACGTGATGACTGAGTACGAAGAAAAGTTTTCGTCTATGGGAAATCCCATCTTCAAGCTGGTGGCTGATAGATAAGAGAGAGGGAGTCAAAAATCTGTCCTCTGTCATAGAATAATAGAAATAGACTGTGACAGGGGAGAGATTTTATGGGAATGAAAGATTCCATTACAGCAAAACTGTCCCAGGCAACCTGCGATAAGATTGAATGGAACAGAAAAGTCCTTATTTTGCGTCGAGGATTTGTAGAAGCAAACAAAGCATTGGGTGAAAAAACGGGAAAAAAGGGTAAAAATAAATAATTAGAAAAAAAGATAAAATTTTTTAAAAAAAATAGTTGACTTTTCTGGAAGGTGGATATATAATAACTCATGTCTTCAGCGAGAGGACAAAACGAAAAGAAAAAAACAAAAGAATAAGCGCCTTTAGCTCAGTTGGTAGAGCAGTAGACTCTTAATCTATTTGTCCAGGGTTCGAGTCCCTGAAGGCGCACTTAAAAGTACTGTTTTTGGTGACAGAGAGCACTGGGGACGGTGCTTTTTTTGTGTTTCAATAACAGAAAAATCTTTGATCCGTAAGTTTTCAACCAAAATATCAACATATTGTGGATAAAATGTTTATAACCACAATATATATGAAAATCCATTGATCAGGTGGTGAAAATAGAAAGAATGGAGGCGCAACTCATATGAAGTTTTTATTTGCTTCAGACAGCTTTAAAGGAACCTTAAGCTCAGAAAAAACAGGGGAACTTTTAACTAGGGCGGCAGCCCAGATCTTCCCTGAGGCAGAGTGCAGCTGTGTGTTTGTGGCAGATGGAGGGGAAGGAACTACAGAGGCAGTCATCCGGGAAACAGATGGTGAGAAAATCCACCTTTCTGTTACAGGGCCTTTAGGAGCCGCCACAGAGGCGTTTTATGGAAGGATAGATGGAAAAAAAGCGGTTCTTGAAATGGCTCAGGCATCTGGGCTTTTGCTGATCAGCAGGGAGGAACGAAATCCGGAAAAGACAACAACCTATGGAACCGGGGAGATGATAAAAGATGCCCTTTCCCGGGGATTTACGGATATTTCCATTGCAATAGGCGGTTCTGCTACCAATGACGGCGGTATGGGGTGTATGGAAGCTTTGGGCGTAAGGTTTTTAGATAAAGAAGGAAAGAGCCTTAGGGGACGGGGAGAAAACCTGGAAAAAATTGCCTCCATTGATTTAACAGGACTGGACAGACGGATAAAAGACGCCCGTTTTACGGTGATGTGTGATGTGACCAATCCTCTTTGCGGGAAGGATGGGGCAACCTATACCTTTGGAGCGCAAAAGGGAGGAACTCCCCAAATGCTGGATCGCCTGGAAAGAGGAATGGAGAATTACAGAAATATTTTGCTGTCTTCTTTCGGCGTTAATGTTGATGAAATCCCAGGTTCCGGCGCAGCGGGCGGTCTGGGAGCAGCCCTGTGTGTCTTTTTAAAAGGGGAAATGAAGTCGGGAATAGACACTGTTTTGGATTTGATTCAGTTTGACAAAAGGCTGGAGGGAGTATCTCTGGTAGTGACCGGCGAGGGAAGAGCTGACTGGCAGTCCTGTTTTGGAAAGGTGATGGAGGGAGTAGGGATGCGCTGCAAATGCCATAAGATTCCCGCTGTTGCTCTGGTTGGAAGTATGGGACAGGGAGCCGAGAATATTTTTCAGTACGGCATCTGCTCCATGATGACAACGGTAAATGGAATTATGCCTCTGGAAGAGGCTTTGGAGAAAGCGGAGGAACTTTACTACGAAGGGGCTGTTCGGCTGTTTCGAATGCTTCAGGCTGGCATGAGGCTGTCCGGCTGATTGGCGGATAACGGTACGCCGAAAGAAAATTTTATTCGAAAAGTCCTTGTTCTGTGATATAATTCAAGAATTGATTTTATATAGCATAAAAATACGCAAACAGGAGGACACAAATGGAATTATGGCAGGCGCTGCTTATTGGGATGCTGTCTTTTGTTAAGAAAATTGATCACAAAGGGCCGCAGATTGCCATTTACAACTGTATGTTTTGGGGAGTTATGGCAGGGCTGATTATGGGAGATGTGAGAACCGGACTGGTTATAGGAGGAACCTTTCAGCTGATGGCTTTAGGCGTCACCTCTATTGGCGGCTCATCTGTGCCGGACTATCAGGCGGGAGCCATTATATCTACGGCTATAGCGGTCAGCACAGGACAGGGCCCGGAAATGGGCATTACCATAGGCCTTCCTGTGGCTATCGCCTGTATTCAGCTGGATGTGCTTCAGAATCTTCTGGATGGCTGGCTTGTAAGAAAGGCGCAGGATTACTGCCGCCAGGGCGAATTTAAAAAGATGAACCGGATGCTGTGGCTGTGCATTCCCGGAACCGGTCTGTCCACCGGCCTTCCTGCTTTTCTGGCAGCGGCTTTTGGACCGGAGGTGGTAGAGTGGCTTTTAGCCCGGCTGCCATCCTGGCTGCTGCCGGGACTTAACGTGGCCGGTGGGATTCTTCCTGTGTGCGGAATCGCGTCTCTCCTTCTCTATATGCCCACCAAAAAGTACTTTGAGTTTCTTTTAATAGGATTTGTTCTTTCTGCCTATCTTCAGCTTCCTATTTTGGCAGTGGTAATTGTAGGAATAGGCTTTGCCCATATGGTGTATAAGCAGAGAATGAAGGAAGAATGGCAGCAGACTTTGGGAGAACCGTTAAAGGAAATGGGCAGTAAGGCTGGCGCGGCTGTGTCTTCAGAGAGAGAACCGAAACTGACCTTAAAGGATTTAAGAAGAGCGGGATTTCGGTGCAACCAGACTTTGATCAGCTTTAATTATGAAAATCAGATGGCGGGCGGTCTCGTATATGCAATTGCCCCGGCCCTGAGAAATGTGTATCCAGACGATAAGGAGTATGGACAGGCCCTGGAAAATCATTTCCGCTTTTTCAATGTGACGCCTTATTTGGAAAACTTCCTTATAGGAATGATTCTCTCTATGGAAGACAGAGGAGGAATCTCCAGCCAGGAAGCCATACAGAATATGAAAGTAGGGCTTATGGGAGCGGTTACAGGAGTGGGAGACAGTATTTTTTATGTATTGATTCCCACCATATTTGGATCGGTAGGGGGCTATATGGCCGTAGAAGGCAATCCTGTGGGAATGGCCGCCTGGCTTATTTACGGCCTGGTATTTTTCTTGATTCGTCCTTATTTTGTTGAAATTGCTTACCGCCAGGGCTGGAAGCTTATGGGAGAGTTTGAGAGCCGTATTTCTGTCATAGCCGACGCCGCAGCGGCCCTGGGACTTATGGTGGCAGGTTCTATGATCTCCACGGTTGTTACCATACAGACTCCTCTTCGCTTCACCTTTGGTGAAGTATCCCAGGAATTGCAGACGGTTCTTGACGGAATCCTGCCATCTCTTCTTCCCCTTTTGTGTACGGCAGGGGTGATGGTACTTTTGAAAAAAAAGGCAAAGCTTACCAGAATTATCTTGCTGATCCTGGTTCTTTCCTGTATCCTCACTGCTCTGGGGGTTCTGGGCTGATGACCGGGAACTGTTAGGGAGCGGGTTGTATACTTTGATAGTCAAACTATTTGCCTGCATTTCTGTCGTATGAGAATTAGACATGAACGGGTCTTTCCTTTTGACAACTATTAGGTAGTAATGATATATAATTTGTTCTGTTTAAGAAAATCAACGGTATTATTCACAAATTCTATAAATTTTTTCACGCAAAATCCTGGAAAGAGGCTTACCGAATTTCCGGGATTTTCCTTTTCTTAAAAGAAAAGTCAAAAAATTAACAAAAAATTTATAAACCAAAGGGAAAAATTGTGTTTTTTGTTCAATCTTTTTATATTGCAATGGAAATCGATCTTAAAAATTGGAAACGTTGACAATTGTTGCATATGCAAGTATGATACTCCTGTCCAGAGGAAGTGTAAAAATAATAAGGAAAATCATCTGAACAACAACAGTCTGATGAAAGGAAGTGAGCATTACGGAAGAGTTAGCAGAGAGGCTGATGGAAGAACTGAACTGTGAAACGGTATTTACCATACCGGTGCTGGGAGGAATTCCCATAGCGGAGTCTGTTGTAGTGACATGGATTATTATGGCGGCTCTTACGGTGGCTTCTGTCTGTCTGGTGAGAAACCTGAAAGTGGAACATCCAGGCAGAAAGCAGTTGATATTAGAGACTGCCATAGGCGGATTGTATCAGTTCTTTTACGGCCTGATCGGGGAAGAAGGGAAGCGGTATATTCCCTACCTGATTGTTACAGCTATCTACATTGGAGTTGCCAATCTTATTGGTCTGGCTGGCTTTAAGCCGCCCACCAAGGACCTGAACATGACAGCGGCCCTTGCCGTTATGAGCATTGTTTTAATTGAATATGCAGGCTTCCATAAGAGAGGACTGAAAGGTTTTATAAAAAGTTTTGCCGAACCGGTGCCTATTATTGCGCCCATTAATGTTCTGGAGCTTTTTATTAAGCCCCTTTCTTTATGTATGCGACTGTTTGGAAACGTGCTGGGTTCCTTCGTGGTTATGGAGCTGATAAAACAGCTGGTGGCGCCTATTCTGCCTATCCCCTTCAGTTTGTATTTTGATGTGTTTGACGGGTTGATTCAGGCGTATGTATTTGTATTTTTGACGGCTCTGTTTATTAAAGAGTCAGTAGAGTAGGGAAAGATTCCCTGAAAACATAAGAGTGAGTAAAAAGGAGAGATTATTATGTTAACAGCAATTGGAGCAAGTGTAGCAGTTTTAACAGGTATTGGAGCAGGTATTGGTATTGGTCTGGCAACTTCTAAGGCTGTGGACGCCATTGCAAGACAGCCGGAGGCAGAGAGCAAGATCAGCAAGAATCTTCTTCTTGGCTGCGCTCTTGCAGAGGCAACTGCTATTTACGGCTTTGTTATCGCACTGTTAATCATCTTATTCTTAGGCTAATGCCGGGATCAGGTACTGTGTGGAATAGAAGAACAGAGAAAGGCAGGCGATACGGATGTTAAGACTGGACATGAATCTTGTCTGGAATATTGTAAATCTCATAGTCCTGTATCTTCTGCTTAAGCATTTCCTGGTAAAGCCGGTGATGGATATAATAGGTAAACGGCAGGCAATGATTGAGCAGAGCATTTCTAACGCCAGAAATTCGGAAACTCAGGCGCAGCAGTTAAAGGGCCAGTATGAGGAAAAGATAAAGGCGTCTCAGGAAGAGGGAGCCAGACTGGTGGAAGAGGCAAAGCAGAATGCCAGGCTTCAGTATGATCAGATCGTAAAAGAGGCGGAAGCTCAGGCTGACAGGATTATTGAAAATGCTCATAAGACAGCAAGCGCGGATCAGGAGAAAGCAATGCGCCAGGCTCAGGCTCAGATTGCCGGTTTGGTTGTTGCGGCGGCAGCTAAGGTTGTGGGCAGTGAGACTGGCGATTTGAAAAATCAGGCACTTTACGATAAGTTTATAGCAGAAGCAGGTGATTTCCATGACGCAGGCAGCAAATAATTACGGACAGGTGCTTTACGAGCGCAAGGTTCCGGCACAGATGGTGGAAGACGCCAGAAAGGCTTTTGAAGAGGTGCCCCAGTTAAAGCAGGTTCTTGCCAGTCCTGTTATTCCTAAAAGCAAAAAACATCGGGTGATAGATCGGATTTTTCCCCGGGAGCTGAGAAGTTTTTTCAAAGTGCTTGTGGACCACGGTGATATGGATATGGTAGAGGCTGTATTTCGGGCCTACCATACATATGCCTGTGAACAGGAGGGAATTCTTCAGGCAGAGCTGTCCTATGTGACGGATCCTACAGAGGAGCAGCTTGAAAAGATCAGACAGACTTTGTGCAGAAAGTACGGAAAGAAGGCTGTAGAACTCAGCCTGAAAAAAGACCCGGCTCTGATAGGCGGATTTATCATCCGGGTAGGCGGCCTGGAAACTGACTGGAGTATGAGGGGACGCCTGAAACAATTAGAGCAGATTTTGAAGCGGAGGTGAAACGCGTGAGTTCTATCAATTCAGATGAGATTATCTCCATACTGAGAAGCGAGATTGAGGACTATGACGCTCATGCCAGGGATCAGGAAGTGGGTACTGTAATCGGCATTGGTGACGGAATCGCCACTATTTACGGAATCGACCACGCAATGTATGGAGAAATCGTTATTTTTGATAACGGTGTTAAGGGAATGGTCCAGGATATCAGGCGGGATGATATCGGCTGTATTCTGTTTGGATCAGACCGTGATATAAAGGAAGGCTGCAGGGTAACAAGAACAAAAAAGAGAGCAGGCATTCCTGTAGGGGAAGGCTTCCTGGGAAGAGTAGTCAACGCCCTTGGCGCTCCCATTGACGGAAAGGGAGATATCCCTTCTGAGGATTACCGGCCTATAGAGAATGAGGCCCCGGGAATCATTGACAGGAAAAGCGTTTCTGTTCCTATGGAAACCGGAATTCTGGCAATTGACTCCATGTTCCCCATTGGACGGGGACAGCGTGAGCTGATTATCGGAGACAGACAGACAGGAAAGACATCCATTGCGGTAGATACGATTTTAAATCAGAAGGGAAAAGATGTTATCTGTGTGTATGTGGCTGTAGGGCAGAAGGCTTCTACAGTGGCAAAAATGGTTAACACCTTAAATCAGCATGGGGCCATGGATTATACCATCGTGGTATCCTCCACAGCCAGCGAGCCGGCTCCGCTGCAGTATATTGCTCCTTATTCCGGAACGGCGCTGGCAGAGTATTTTATGTATAAGGGTAAGGACGTTCTCATTGTATATGACGATTTGTCCAAGCACGCGGTGGCCTACAGAGCGTTATCCCTTCTATTGGAGCGTTCTCCGGGGCGGGAGGCATACCCGGGAGACGTTTTCTACCTTCATTCCAGACTGTTGGAACGTTCCAGCCGTTTAAGCGATGAACTGGGAGGCGGTTCCATTACAGCCCTTCCCATCATTGAGACACAGGCCGGAGATGTTTCC
>DXFU01000059.1 GCA_019114305.1 Candidatus Hungatella pullicola
ATTTCGCTATCCCTTCTTCTCGCCTATACCTCGCGATACAAACCTTGGGAGTCGCTATGGGGTTCGTCGGCAACTACGCCCCTTGTGGACTTTCACCACAGACTGACGGCATGCCCGTCATACATAAAAAAGGGCCTGTGTCACACAAACCCTTTCTTACCAGTTTCTGTTTACCTTCTCTGCCTTTCTCCCAGTCAGGCCAGCTCCTTAATAAGAATCAGACGATCTCCAGGATGAATCAGATCATCGGTTAAACCGTTGGTTTCCTTCACAGTATCCACTGTGGTATGAAATCTCCTGGCAATTTTCCACAGGCTATCCCCAGGCTGAACAATATATCCTACAATGCCCGGCATTTGCTGAAGCTTTTTCAAATCCAGAGGAGATTCCTGGGCATTTAAAACCACCGACTCGCAAACCGGCTGAAAAGCAAGGAGATCCAGAGAAATAACTGCTTTTATTTCCACCTTTCCTCCTCCCAGCATAACCGCGCTCAGCTGCTCCAGACCGGGAACCAGACGGCAGATAGTATCCTGATCAATTCCCGGAGCTTCAATAACATAGTGGAAAGGAAGGAACTGTCTGGAAGACTGCACCGGCTGATCATCTTCCGCCGTAAGGTACAAAAGCTTTACATCCAGAATACCCTCCACTTCCAGTCCGTCTTCCTTCACCTGAGTTTCATCTACCTTTACACTGCCCTCACTGTGACAGATCTGAAGAATTCGCTCCCCGCTGTCCATAGATACTTTTTCTGCCAGACGGCACCTTCCCAGATTCTGAGTAAGAATCCGGTTAAAGCATACTTCTCCCATTTGAAGACTGATTTCTTCCCTGGTAGAGTACATATCTCCCAGCAGCTGTATAGGCTCCTCCTTATAAAGTTTCATATCCAGCTCAACCACCGCATCCACTTCCAGTTCCCGCATTTCCCCGTCATAATCCGGCTTTGGCTCCACCTCTCTGTGAATCAAGTGCATAGAGACAAATGGAATCATATCACTGGAAGCCTCTGACAGATCCAGCTCTCCCCTGAAAGGAATATTTTCTTTCATACACTGAAAAGATACATCTTCCCCTTCTCCCTGATAAATAAGGAATACGCTCAGTTCTCCCTCCAAAAGCATTTTCCCTTCATCAGGACGTATGGAAACAGACTGAAGTTTCATTTCATCCCACAAAATCTGGCTGATATTAGGCTTGTTTCCCGGAAGCTCCAAAGTCTCTTTAATCCGGTAGGTATCCTTTCTCCTGACAGCCATGGAAGCTGCAGTGGAATTTTTCTGAAGAACTTCCACAGGCGTGTCCCCGGTATTCACCCCCACAGCGGCCTCTGTCTCCTTTATGGTCTCTGCCTTTATCTCCAAAGTCACAATAGCACGAACTCCCAGCTTTCTGGAGTTAATTGCATTGACATCCAGATCTTCCAGTTCCCAGTTCAGCTGTATATCGTCATTTTCCTCCAAGCCCGGCACCTGAACCGGCTCGTCAAAGGCAATGGATCCCCCCATGGACTGGAGACCTCCTGACGGCTTCCTGTATAAAATACGAAATTCCAGCTTTCCCCGAACCGCCGCCTTTTCCCCCTGATTTTTTATCGATTCCACAACAATTTCTCCGGAGTCCAGCAAAATCTGATCCACATCATCCATGGTGTCCGGCACAATAAAGTCATCATCTAAAGTAATCTGGGTAACCGCTCCTCCCTTCCAGCAGTTCATATGTATATTCTTTTTTATCAGCTCCAACATAAAAACACCTGCCCTACCTTCCATATTTCTTTATGAAAGTGTATGCAGGTGCATGTTTTAATATTCTTCCAGGAAATTATGGCGCTTCCCATCCTTTACATATCCCAGACAGGCATCCAGATTCACATTGGCTGCGCTTTTAAAGATATTTTTTTCTATATTGGGGTTGATCTGCCTGAGACGGGCAATTAATTCCTTCATCTCCTGCCGCTTGGAGCTGTGAACCTCTTCCTCAAGAGCCTTCTCCCTGGCAATCCTTTCCGTAAAACGGCAGGCGCACTGAAGGAATCGAAGGTTATTGGTTTCCTTCCAGGCTAAAATAGCCTCCTCCTTCACAAAATACAGCGGCCGTATCAGCTCCATGCCCGGAAAATTGGTGCTGTGAAGCTTCGGCATCATAGTATTAAACTGACCACCATAGAGAACACTCATCAAAACAGTCTCAATGGCGTCATCAAAATGGTGCCCCAAAGCTATTTTATTGCAGCCCAGCTCCTTGGCATGAGCGTAGAGAAATCCTCGCCTCATTCTGGCGCACAGATAACAGGGCGATTGATCTACATCTACCACTACATCAAAAATATCTGACTCACAGATCTTAACGGGTATCTCCATTAAAGCTGCGTTTTCTTCAATCAGCTTTCTGTTGTCCGGATGGTATCCCGGATCCATCACCAGAAAATGAAGGCCGAATTCCATCTTCCCATGGCGGAGAATTTCCTGCATGCATTTGGCCAGCAGCATAGAGTCCTTACCGCCGGAAATACACACCGCAATGTTATCCCCTTCCTCAATCATCTTATATTCATTGAGAGCTTTAACAAAGGGCCTCCAGATCTCCTTGCGGTACTGTTTAATAATGCTGCTTTCAATCATCCGGCACCGTGTCAAAGTTTTTTCCATATTTGTTCTTCCTCTGTTTCT
The DNA here is from genome assembly GCA_019114305.1 of Candidatus Hungatella pullicola. GTDB lineage: Bacteria > Bacillota > Clostridia > Lachnospirales > Lachnospiraceae > Hungatella_B > Hungatella_B pullicola. The sequence continues at coordinate 2,676 of DXFU01000059.1, forward strand.
ATTAGTTTCTGAATTACTCTCTGCTTTTGTCCTTCTCCCGCAGCTTGGCATCCTTTTTCTGGATTTCCTGTTCCATCAATTCCAGTTTTTCTTCCAGATATCGGATTCTCTCCTCCATTTTGCAGTAATGATCCATGGTCAGAGTTTCTTTCTTCGGAATAGGAACACCGTCGATTTTAACCGGACGGGCAGGCACTCCCACAGCGGTTACATTGCTCTCCAACGGCTTTAGAAGAACTGCATTGGCAGCAATTTTACAGTTATCTCCCACTTCAAAGGACCCAAGAATCTTAGCTCCAGCTCCTACAGTTACGTTGCTTCCCAGAGTAGGATGGCGTTTGCCCTTATTCAATCCCACTCCGCCCAAAGTAACCCCCTGATAAATGGTACAGTTATCACCCACCACTGCAGTTTCTCCGATGACCACTCCGCATCCATGGTCAATGAGAATTCCGTGTCCCAACTGGGCCCCTGGATGAATCTCAATTAATGTGAAAAACCGCGCCAGCTGAGACAGCAGCCTTGCAACAAAAAACATTTTATGTTTATAAAACCAATGGGCGAACCGATGCCAGATTAAGGCATGAACTCCCTGATACAGCAAAAGCACCTCCAAAGCGTTCCTGGCCGCCGGGTCTCTCTCCTGAACTGCCTTCACATCCAGCCAGATATCCTTTAAAATCATAATTTCCTCCATTCTGTGCACTCCCCGCACAAACAGACAACTATAGCTATTGAAGTAGTATATCATATGATTTCAGTAGAAAAAAGGCTAATTTTGAAAAACAGACAGTTTCATGACCTGCTTGTCCCAACGGAAAAACCATGTTATGATTCTTTTCATAAAAGTAGCATCTGTCAGGAAAGGAAGGAATCATACATGCCGGCAATATCAGAACTTAACACGGACCATATCAGGGAGATCACAGCACTTTTCAAATCGGTCTTCACTGCTCCCCCATGGAATGATGACTGGAGCGATGAAAAACAGCTTAACGAATATATCAAAGACATAATGGGAAACAGGAATCCATTGGCATTAGGCTTGTTTGAAGACGGCAGACTCATAGGAATTGTTTTGGGCTATCTGAAGCACTGGTATTCCGGAACGGAATATTATATCGAAGAATTCTGCATAGACCGTCAAATGCAGGGCCAGGGTATGGGCACCTATTTTTTCCAGAGAATAGAAGAGGAACTGAAGAAAAGGAATATTACCCATATATTCCTCCAAACAGAACGAACCATGCCAGCTTATGAATTTTATAAAAAAACAGGTTTCCTGGAATTAAAAGATCACGTTTCCTTTGCAAAAAGGCTTTTATAAATGATACGCTCTCCTATGTCTGCTGTTTCATTTTAAAAAGGTGCAGCTGAAAAATTCATCTGCTTGAATCAATCCAATCATAGCAGGCAGTCCCACCGACCGCCTGCTATATTTAATACAATAACAATCTGCTGTTACTGAAAAATTACCGGCAGATCTGACAGTTCTGTCCGGATTACAATATAAGGATAGGACGGCTGAGTTCCCGGATCTTCTCCTTTCTCCGGTCCTATCAGGTCAGCATCCAGAACAATAGAGTTTTCTGTAAGATACAGCGATACCACAGCGATACTGTAGCCCCCTCCTTTCTGCTCCCCATACCCTGTAACTATGTAAAGGTTCTTATCATCCGTATAGGTCAGCTTAAAATCCGACTTTTCCTTTTCCCTGATCACCTCCAACAAATCCTGAGGAATTTCCTCCTGAGGCACTACGGAAAATTCCAAATCCCTTACCTTAGCCGGATCATCCTTTTTTATGCCGCAGCCTGTCAATACACCTAGGAGCAATACCAGAAAAACAAGGCTCAGCCGAAAAAACATCTTTCTTCTCTGCTTCAATCCGTTCTCCCTTACTTTTCTTGATTACTCCTATTTTATGGAAAATGGGCCGGGATTATTCCATCCCGGCCCAAAGCCTCCATAAGACCGTTTCCTAATGCAAAATTACCGAAAATTTATTTCACAATCTCTCCATACATTTCCGGCCTTCTGTCCCGAAACAGCTGCCAGTCCAGACGGTCTCTTTCAATTTGATGAAGGTCAAATTCAGCGGTTATAATCCCCTCTTCCTCTCTGCCCATAGAAGCCACAAGATCTCCTGTGCCATCGGTAATAAAAGAAGATCCATAAAAAACAAGGGAAGACTGCTGATAGCCATTTTCCTCGCATGGTTCTACTTTTTCCTCACCAATTCTGTTTGCCGCGATTACAGGTGTTACATTAGCCGCCGCATGGCCCTGCATACACCTTCTCCAATGTCCCATACTGTCGCAGGAAAGAATTGGCTCGCTTCCAATAGCGGTTGGATAAAACAGCAGCTGCGCTCCCTGAAGCACCATACAGCGGGCCGTCTCCGGGAACCACTGATCCCAGCAGATTCCTACGCCAATTGTGCCGTACCTGGTGGAAAAAACTTTAAATCCTGTGTTTCCCGGTGTAAAGTAAAATTTTTCCTGATAATAGTGATCATCTGGAATGTGTGTCTTCCGATAGATCCCCAGATTGCTTCCATCTGCATCCAAAATGGCCACTGAGTTAAACAGCCGATTTCCATCTCTTTCATAAAAACTGACAGGAAGCACCACAGACAGTTCTTTGGCCACTTTCTGAAAATGGATGACTGCCTGGTTTTCTTCCGGACTTGTGGCAAAATCATAATAATCGTATCTTTTTTCCTGACAGAAATACTGACGTTCAAAGAGCTCGGGAAGGAGAATGATCTGCGCTCCTTCTGCCGCCGCTTTTCTTACCAGCTTATCTGCTCTGGCAATACTTTCTTCTACCAGGCGGCTGCATTTCATCTGCACCGCCCCAACCTTTACCATTCTCATATTCTGTCTCCTTTTCTTCCTGCAGGAATTTGCTGGGTAATACAGTGGATATTTCCGCCTCCCAGAATAACCGATCTGGCGTCTATAGGGTAAACCGTTCTTTCCGGACACAGCTGAGAAAGGACTTTTACTGCCTCCTTATCGTTCTCATCCCCAAACTGCGGAAGAATAATTCCATCGTTGGAGAAGTAAAAATTTACATAGCTGGCAGCCAGTCTTTCTCCAGGTTCTCTCTCATCCTCTCCAGGCTCAAAATCAAGACCTTTCAGGTCTTCCTCTGTCACCCTTACGGGGATTTTGGGGATAGGCAGCTTATGAACCTTGATCTTTCTGCCCTTTGCATCCCGCTCCTGTTCCAATATCTCCAGACAGCTGAGGGAAAGGGGATACTGAGGATCTTTCTCGTCATCTGTCCAGGCTAAAACCACCTCACCAGGACGGATGAAGGCGCAGATATTGTCCACATGCTCATTGGTTTCATCATTATAAATGCCCCGTTTCAGCCATATTACCTTCTCAGCACCTAAATAACCCTTTAATTTTTCCTCAATCTCTTCCTTTGTCATATGGGGATTTCTTCCCTTGCTGAGAAGACAGGCCTCTGTTACCAATATGGTTCCCTCCCCGTCACTGTGGATGGAACCGCCTTCCAGCACAAAATCCTGGGCATCATACAGGGGATATCCCATTGTTTCGCAGAACCTTGATGCAACCAGATTGTCCTTTCTCCAATCCATATAAAGGCCGTCCTCCAGGCCTCCCCAGGCGTTAAACTGCCAGTCAATTCCTCGAACCTCCCCCTGGTCATTTAACACAAAGGTAGATCCTGTATCCCTGGCCCAGGCATCGTCTGACCCCATAACAACCACCTGAACATTTTCCGGCAAAACCGCTGCCGCTTCTTCCGCTTCTTCTGCCTCTGCCAGCATATAAACCTTCTCGCTTCTTCCAATAGCCCCGGCAATGGCTGCAAAGGCTTTTCTGGCCTCTTTTGCCCCGTAGGCCCAAGAGCCCGGACGTTTGGGCCAGATCATAATACAGCCCTGATGAGGTTCAAACTCTCCGGGCATATGAAATCCATCCTTAGATGGCATCCCCTTTAATTTCTCCATCTGCTCTCTCTCTTTCCCTGCCAAATTCCTTGCGTTCTCAAACTACGACAGCCGGTTTTTAAAGTCGGCGTATCCAAATTCTTTAATCACCTCACACTCCCCATTTTCATGCTCTGCAGCAATGGATGGAAGGGGGATTCCATTAAAGGTATTATTTTTAACCATAGAATAAATGGCCATATCCTGAAAATACAGCCTGTCTCCAGGGACAATCTCTCTGTCAAAGGAATAATCACCAATAATATCTCCCGCCAGACAGGTATAAGAGGACAGACGGTATGTGTAAGCCTTTTCACCCGGCATTCCAGAATCCATAAGAGGCGGACGATAAGGCATTTCCAGTACATCAGGCATATGACAGGCAGCAGAGGCATCAAGAATGAGAGTTTTCACTCCGTTATCCACCACATCCAGAACCTCTGTGGCCAAAAGTCCAGCCTGAAGAGCAACAGCCTCTCCTGGCTCCAGATAAACCTCCACACCATAGGTTTTCTGAATTCTTCTGATGCAGGATTCTAAAAGCTCTATGTCATAATCAGGACGGGTAATGTGATGTCCGCCTCCCATATTCAGCCATTTCATGCCGTAAAGATACTTTCCAAATTTTTCCTCCACAGCTTCCAGAGTCTTTGCCAGATCATCCGAATTCTGCTCGCACAGGGTATGGAAATGAAGGCCGTCCAACATTCCAACCATATCTTCCCGGAAAGATTGTGCCGTCACTCCCAGACGGGATCCCGGCGCGCATGGATCATAAATGGCGTGCTCTCCCTGAGTGGAGCATTCCGGATTTACCCTCATTCCAATACTGATTTCCTTACATCTGTCATAGTATCGTTCCAGCTGGGAAAAGGAATTAAACACCAGATGATCACAAATCTCCACCAGTTGGTCAAACTCTTCATCCTTGTAGGCGGGAGCAAACACATGGTTTTCCTTTCCCATCTCCTCCCGGCCTAATCTGGCTTCAAAAATTCCGCTTGCAGTGGTTCCGTCCAGATACTGTCCGATCATAGGATACTCATAAAAACAGGAGAAGGCCTTCTGTGCCAGCAAAATCTTACACCCTGTATTTTCCCTTACCTGCTTTAAAATCTGGAGATTCTGGCGAAGCTTCTTCTCATCAATAATATAACAGGGGGTTTTTAAGTCAAAACGTGTCATAAAAATCTCCTTCCAAATGCGGAAAAATTCTTCCCTGGAAATTTTCCCTTCGGTATAATAGGAAAAGGATAATCAAAGACAAACCCGCTTTCGCTCCGCCTCCGTCAGAGTACCCTAATCCGGCAGAAAATGCCGGCTTAAAGCCGCTGCGCAGGATTCAGAGCAGAAGCGGGTTTGTGTTGTTCCCTGTACCCTGGCGACCCCGTAAAAAGCAGGGCTTCCGTTTCCTTAGTCTACCGTTTCAGGATTCTCGCAGACTACCCAGGGCAGTCCCCACTTGTTCAGGGCTTCCATATAGGGATCGGGATCAAATTCTTCTACGTTGAAGACACCCTTCTTGTTCCATTTTCCTGTAAGAACCATCATAGCCCCAATCATAGCCGGTACCCCTGTGGTATAAGAGATTGCCTGGGATTCCACTTCCTTATAGCACTCCTGGTGATCGCATACGTTATAGATGTAAATGGTCTTTTCTTTCCCATCCTTTACACCGGTAAAAATGCATCCAATGTTGGTCTTCCCTACGGTTCTTGGTCCCAAAGTGGCAGGGTCAGGGAGCAGCGCCTTTAAAAACTGGATAGGCACAATCTCCTGCCCATTAAAAGAAACAGGGGAAGTGGAAAGCATTCCCACGTTCTCCAGGCATTTCATATGAGTTAAATAGCTCTGTCCAAAAGTCATAAAGAAGCGGATTCTCTTTACTCCCGGAATATTCTTTGCAAGAGACTCGATCTCTTCATGGTGAAGAAGATACATATCCTTTTTTCCTACCTGAGGGAAGTCGTACTCTCTCTTAATCTCCATAGGCTTTGTCTCTACCCAATGTCCGTTCTCCCAGTAGGAACCGTTGGCAGATACTTCTCTTAAATTGATTTCTGGATTGAAGTTTGTGGCAAATGGATAACCGTGGTCGCCGCCGTTGCAGTCGAGAATGTCAATGGTATGGATTTCATCAAAATAGTGTTTTAAGGCGTAAGCCGAAAATACGCTGGTAACTCCCGGATCAAATCCTGTTCCCAAGATTGCGGTAAGTCCGGCTTTCTCAAATTTCTCTTTATAGGCCCACTGCCAGGAGTAATCAAAATAAGCAGTAAATCCCTCTTCTTCACATCTCTTTTCGTAGATGGCTCTCCACTTAGGATCATCTGTGTCCTCAGGCTCATAGTTGGCTGTATCCAGATAATCAACCCCGGCATTCAGGCAGGCATCCATAATAGTCAGATCCTGGTACGGAAGAGCAAGATTCAGAACCGCGTCAGGAGCGTACTCCTTAATCAGAGCGGTCAGCTCCTCCACATTATCCGCATCCACCTGCGCAGTTGTAATTTTTGTATTTGTTTTTCCTTCCAGCTTTGCCTTTAAAGCGTCACATTTGGACTTGGTACGGCTGGCAATCATAAGATCTGTAAATACCTCACTGTTCTGGCAGCATTTGTGAATTGCCACAGAGGCCACGCCTCCGCATCCGATAATCATTAATTTACTCATTGATTTCTCTCCTCCTCTTCCAGTAAATCCTCTACATACTTAGGAAGCATAAAAGCTCCCATATGAAGATTGGCGGTATAATACCATGTCTGTATATTCAGTTCTTTCCATTTCTGCGGTTTAAAGTCATTGATTGGATGGTACTTTTTGGAAGCAAATCCAAAGAGCCAGTAGCCCGACGGACACGTGGGAATATGAGCCTGATAAACCCGGCTTATGGGAAAGGAACGGAATACCTTCTTATGCATAGCGCGGCAGGCCATCTCATCTTCATCATAAAAAGGACTTCCATGCTGGTATACCATAATGCCGTCATCTCTCAAAGCTTTGTAACAGCTTCCGTAAAACTCCTTGGTAAACAATCCTTCCGTATGGCCGAATGGATCCGTAGAGTCATTGATAATCAGATCATACTGGTCTCTTTTTCCTCTCAAAAACCTCAGACCGTCATCACAGAAGAATCTCACTCTCGGATCATCCAGGCTGCTGGCCACCTCAGGAAAAATCTGCCTGCACACATCTACAAACATCTGGTCTGTTTCAACCACATCTATGGTCTCAATTGTTGGATATTGCAACAGCTCTCTGGCTACTCCTCCGTCGCCCCCACCAATGATAAGCACATTGCGCACATTGGGATGAACCGCCATAGGAACGTGGGTAACCATCTCGTCATAAATAAATTCATCTTTTTCTGAAAAAACAATCTCTCCATCCAGGGCCACAAATTTGCCCAGCTCTACCGAATCAAACACGTCTATGCGCTGGTACTCACTCTCCCCGGAAAACAGCTGCTTCTCAATTCGAACTGACAGTTTTACATTGTCAGTGTGAAGCTCTGAAAACCATATCTCCATGACCCACTACTCCTTTAACACCATAAGATGATTTACGCCCGGATCTTCTGTCCCCTGCATGGAACAGCCCTTTTCCTTGGCATAGAGAATATATTCCACAATTTCCTGAGTAATCATCTCTCCGGGAGCCAAAATGGGGATTCCCGGAGGATAACACATAACAAACTCACCGCTGATCTTTCCTGCCGCCTCTTTTACCAGCACGGATATCTTCTCTGAATAAAAGGCCCTCTGGGGAGAAATCACTACTGTAGGCGCAATGTACTCTCCGCTGAGCATGCCTGTGCTGTCCTTTTTGTAAAGACGTTCCACATCCTCCAGAGCACCTACCAGGCGTTCAATATCCTGAATTCTGTCTCCAATAGAAATATAGGCAAGAATATTGCAGATATCTCCAAATTCAATCTGTATATCATACTCATCGCGAAGCAAATCGTAAACCTCAATTCCCGCAAGGCCGATGCCCAGGGTATAGACAGACAATTTGGTAACGTCATAATCAAAAATACTGGTTCCATTTACCAGATCTTTGCCGTAAGCGTAGTATCCGCCAATGGAATTAATCTCATTTCTGGCATACTCCGCCATATCCATAACCTTCGCAAAGGACTCTTCTCCCCTCAAAGCCAGATTTCTCCTGGATATATCCAAACTGGACAGCAGAAGATATGAGGCGCTGGTAGTCTGGGTCAGGTTGATGATCTGCCTTACATAGTCCGCATTCACTCCATGATTCAGCAGAAGGAGAGAGCTTTGAGTCAGGCTTCCCCCTGATTTGTGCATGGAAACAGCGGCCATATCCGCTCCTGCAGCCATAGCTGACACAGGAAGTCCTTTTCCAAAATACAGATGGGTTCCATGAGCCTCATCGGCCAATACCTTCATTCCTCTGGCGTGAGCCAGCTTTACAATAGAGCGGATATCTGAACAGATCCCGTAATAAGTAGGATTATTGACAAAAACCGCTACCGCATCCGGATTCTCGTCCATTACCTTCTGAACCTGTCCAATCTCCATTCCCAGAGAGATTCCCAGCTTATGATTCACCTCCGGGTTCACATACACGGGAATGGCCCCGCACAGCACCATGGCGTTGATTACGCTTTTATGGACATTTCTGGGCAGTATAATCTTATCTCCCGCTTTACATACAGAGAGAATCATACTCTGCACTGCGGAAGTGGTTCCTCCTACCATGAGAAACGCGTTAGCCGCGCCAAAGGCATCTGCCGCCAGCTCCTCCGCATCCCGGATAACGGATACAGGATGGCAGAGATTGTCCAGAGGCTTCATGGAATTTACATCCAATCCCACACACTTCTGGCCCAGAAGCTCTACCAGTTCTGGATTGCCCCGTCCTCTCTTGTGGCCCGGCACATCAAAGGGGACCACCCTCTGTCTTCTGAATTTTTCCAACGCCTCATAAATAGGCGCTCTCTTCTGTTCTTCTCTGTTCATAACTAATGCCTTTCCTCATCCTGGGTTCTGAATCTAACAGCGGCATATGCAGCCCTGACGAAGTATTCTGCGAAACAGAAAGGCGACGGTTTGTTATACACCTTCTGCCACACAAAAAAAGCAGATGACATACATCATCTGCTTACTATCCATGAAAATTCGCTATGGCAGAAGGGAAGACCTCCTGCACCAAAATTTCACGACAGTTATCGTTCTCTAGTCCACATAGCAAATATATTGTCCCTGCTCTTATTGACCGTTTCACAAGATGATGTGCGCATGCACTGATTATAAAGTAATCAACTTATAAAATTTGAGCTTTTAACTCAATCAATAATGTGGTTTCCCACGCCGGCAACCGACCCGCCTGTCCGTCTGGGCTTAACTCCTATATAGGAGTGGTCATACATTTGCATGAAAACGATAATGTCTCTTCATACTAAAAACAACATACCATACTTGAGAAAGTATGTCAATGAATTTCTGCTTTCATTATTCCTGAGACGCAAATTGAGAATTATAAAGTCGGGCATAAAAACCGCCTTTTGCCAGCAGCTCTTCATGCCGTCCCTGTTCCACTACATCGCCATGATCCAGAACCAGAATTTTATCCGCATTTCTGATAGTAGAAAGCCGATGGGCAATAACGAAGCTGGTTCGGTTCTGCATTACGTTTGTCATAGCTTCCTGGAGCATTTTTTCAAGTCGGGTATCTACCGAGGAAGTGGCCTCGTCAAGAATCAAAATCTTGGGCTGCTTTAAAATAGCCCTGGCAATTGTAAGAAGCTGTTTCTCCCCCTGCGATATATTACTTGCCTCCTCATTAACTATCATATCATATCCCTTAGGCAGTGTTTTTATAAAGTGATGAACATTTGCCATTTTTGCTGCCCCAATCACTTCGTCTCTTCTGGCATCCAGCCTTCCGTATTTCAGATTATCATATATGCTGCCGTGAAACAGCCAGGTATCCTGAAGAACCATGGCAATATTGCTTCTAAGCTCCTCCCTGTCCATCTCCCGGATGTCAACGCCATCCATAAGAATTCTTCCTCCGTCCACGTCATAAAAGCGGAGAAGAAGATTAATGATAGTGGATTTTCCGGCTCCCGTAGGACCTACAATTGCCACGGTTTCCCCACATTTTACCTCCAAATTCAGATCATGGATAATGGTTTTGTTTTTATGATAGCCAAATTTTACATGCTCAAAAGTTACATTTCCCGAAAAAGCCGGCAGAGAAACAGGATTTTCTGCCGTAACCACCTCTTCCTCATCCAAAATCTCCACGATTCTTCTGAGCGCCGCAAAAGCAGACTGTATTTGAGCAGAAAAGTTGCTTACCTGGGACATAGGTTCATTTACCTGCCACACATAACGGACAAAGGCCTGAATCTGCCCTACCTCCATATTTCCGCCTAAAGCTGACAGACAGCCAATAATACCTACCAGCCCAATAACAATATAAGTTGCCATAGATACCAGCGGAGAGATAATGGAGGACATAAACTGCGCTTTAAAAGAATTTTTTCTTAACTGTTCATTTATATTCTCAAACTCTTTGACGGCTTCCTCCTGCCTGTTAAACAACATAATTTCCTTATATCCGCCATACATTTCTGTTACGGCTCCATTTAACTGTCCCAGGGTGTTCTGCTGATCAATAAAAAGCCTCTGGCTCCGTTTTACCACAAATTTTGTAATGAGCAGAGCTGCCGGAATGATTAAAAAAACCACCCAGGTCATAAAAACATTGATTCGAAACATCATAAAGAATG
>DXFU01000060.1 GCA_019114305.1 Candidatus Hungatella pullicola
TGAACTCTGCCACAGGGATTTTATACCCTTTTGACGGGTTAATTGAGTGATGTTATGGCTGCATGGATCAATTTTCAGATTCATGGTATTGTTATCAATTCAGATACTGTTCCGTGAATAATTTAGGTTTAAGCTTGCCTAAAAAACTTTCTTGACTTTTAGGGAATGTGTGATAATCTAAGTATATAGCTTATGTGCGAAAGGGGACGTTTTTATGATGAAAGTATTAGCAACAGATAAGGCTCCGGCGGCTATTGGACCATATTCTCAGGCTGTTCGCTGCGGTGACTTTGTGTATGTTTCCGGCCAGCTTCCCATTGATCCGGCTACAGGCGCTTTTGCGGGAGAAGGCATTGCCGATCAGACCAGACAGTCTTTGACTAACATTAAGTCTATTTTAGAGAGTGAAGGCCTTTCTATGGCAAATGTAGTGAAGACAACTGTTCTGCTGAAGAATATCAGTGATTTTGGCGCTATGAACGAGGTATACGCTACCTTCTTTACCGGTGCCTGCCCGGCAAGAGCTGCTTTTGAGGTGGCTGCTCTTCCAAAAGATGCTCTGATAGAGATTGAGGCAGTTGCTTACTGTAAAGAATAAGTATTACATAGAAGAAGCAAAAAGGATGCGGAGGCTGACCGCATCCTTTTTGTTTTACAGAACACTCCATCCGACGAAGTAAAATGATTGTTCAGAACACACGCTTTTTTCATAGATATACCGGGCCGGATAGAAGGCAGAATTTTAATGGAAAAACAAGCGCCCCTGTAGAATAGGGTCTATTTTTGCGAAAGAAATAGGTTGCATAATGCAGGACTTATATTATAATAAATAAGAAAGTCGATAGAAAAGGATGGAAACAGATGATAAAAGAATATCCCTGTGGAGAGGAATATCTGGAGCAGATTCCTGTTTGGGCTTCGAAAAAGCATACCATAGAAGATATCCGGGATTTTTTGACAGATATGGGAGATCCGGATCGGACAATGACAATCGTACATGTTGCAGGAACCAATGGAAAGGGTTCGGTGTGCGCTTATTTGGAGTCAATTCTTCTGAAAGCCGGATATCACACAGGGACATTTATTTCTCCTCATTTAATTGATATCAGGGAACGGTTCCGCCTTGACGGCCAGATGGTATCACAGGAGGCGTTTCAGGAAAGCTTTCAGAGAATTTTTTCTCTGACAGCAAAAGAAATGAAATTGGGGAGGGAGCATCCTTCTTATTTTGAGTTTCTCTTTTATATGGCAATGGATTTGTTTCATAAGACGGCCCCGGATGTGGTTATTTTGGAAACCGGTCTGGGAGGAACGTATGATGCCACCAATGGGGTGAGAAATCCAGCTGTGTCTGCAATTACCTCCATTGGTCTTGATCATACTCAGTATTTGGGAGAAACGGTAGAAGAGATTGCCTCCCAGAAAGCAGGGATTATCAGAAAAAGAACTCCTGTGGTTTTTGACGGAAGGGATGGAAAGGCGGCGGCTGTAATACAGGCTGAGGCAAAAAGGCAGGAAGCGCCTTATTGGATATTCAAAGATCAGTCTTATAAGGTTTTATCCTGGAATTCGGGGGGAATTCAGGCGGTGCTGAAAACCATAGATGGCCAGGATTTTCCAGTTGAAATTTCCACGGAAGCGGAATATCAAATAAGAAACGGAGGATTGGCTCTTTGGGCTGCGGAGATTTTAAATAAGCAGTGTCCTAATATTTCCCTGACAGAAGAGCAGATCCGTCAGGGGCTGGAATCTATGAAGTGGCCGGCCCGGATGGAGGAGGTTCTGCCGGGAGTGTTTTTGGATGGAGCCCATAATCCTCACGGCATCAGGGAGTTTGCCAAAGCAGCAAAAAAAATCTGCCAAATCCGGGGAAAGCGGGCTGTTCTCCTTTTTTCAGCAGTTGGCGATAAGGACCACGGCAAGATGGCCAGACTGCTGCTGTCCAGCCTTCCTGTAGATGAGGCTGTTCTGGTACGGCTTAAGTCTGAGCGGGGACTGAATCTGGGAGATTTGTCCGAGGATTTCAATCGGCCGGGTCTGTGCTGCCGGGAATTTGACAGTGTCCCAGAAGCCATGGATGCCCTTTTACAGGGCCGGGATGAGGAACATCTGATATTTTGCGCAGGTTCTCTCTATCTTATGGGAGAGCTGAAGGCAGAGTTAAGGAGGTTGAAAAATGATAGATTTTGAAGCGGAGATCAATGAATACAAGCCAAGCCTTGAGGTGGATGCCATTGAAGATGCCATTGTCAGAAGCGATCTTACTGATATGAATGACATTATGATGGATATGATTAAGAAAGCAAGCAAGGAATAGGCAGGTAAAGTATGGATTATAGGAGAAAAACCCGTGCCATTGCCAACAGCTATTATAACATGGGGCTGGAGCGGGCGCGGCTTCGGGATTTAACGGGAGCAGCGGATTGTTTAAAAAAGAGCCTCCATTTTAATAAATACCAGACTGATGCCAGAAACCTTCTGGGCCTGATTTATTATGAGGCAGGCGAAGTAGGAGAAGCCTTGGTTCAATGGGTGATCAGCAAGAACCTGCAGCCGGAAGGAAATAACAGAGCCGATTTTTATCTGGATGAGATTCAGAGAAAAAAAGGAATTATGGACACGGAACGGCAGCTGGTGCGCCGTTTTAACCAGGCGTTGGCCTATGCCCAGAATGGGAGCGAAGATCTGGCCATTCTTCAGCTGAATAAGGTGGTGGAGGCCAAGCCTAATTATGTTAAGGCCCAGCTTCTTCTTGGACTTCTCTGTCTGGCCAGGGCAGATTATCAGAAAGCGGGAAAGGCTATTTATACGGTTCTTCAGATTGACAGGAACAATCCAAGAGCCTTGTGGTACAAGGCAGAGCTTAAGGAAAACGCTCCTGCAAAAAGAGAAAAGGATACGGAGAGGCGGCGTTTGAAAAATGTGGTCTCCCACAGACAGATGGAGGATGACGATGTAATCATTCCGCCCAGCTACAAAGAAAATACAAGGGATCAGGCTGTAATTAACATTCTGGTAGGTCTGATTCTCGGCGCGGCTGTTATTTTCTTCCTGGTTCAGCCGGCCCTTACTAAGGCCAACAATGAGAGGCATAACCAGGAGATATTAAAATACAGCGAGCAGCTGAGTCAGGCTAATGTGGAGATTGACAGACTGACTGCTGAAGTGGAGGATTTGAACCAGCAGAACCAGTCTGTAGAGGAATCTCTTGCCAGTCTGACCAATGATTCCAACAGTGTGCTGGCTCAGTATCAAAGTGTTATTGAAATTCTGGATGCTTATAAGGATGATGATTTTAACAGGGCTGTTCCAATATACGCATCTTTAGATACCTCTCTGATTACCTCCCCCCAGGTTTTAGCTGTTTTAGATGAAATCAGACCGGATATGGAAGCCAATGGCTACCAGGTTCTGGAAGCTTTGGGAGACCAGGCTTCGGCTCAGGGCAATCAGCCCCAGGCATTGGATTACTATTTAAAGAGCCTGAATCTGAATCCCAATAACTGGCAGGTGAAATATAAGGTGGCTGTGATCTACAAGGCTACGGATCAGAGAGAGCAGGCCAACAGCCTGTTTACGGATATTATTGACAACAGCAATGATGAACAGCTGGCTGCTCAGGCGAGACAGGAGCGGGGCTTTTAAAAGTGATAAGAGAAAAGAAGATACCACGAAAGAGAAAATTCTTTTGTGGTATTTTTTGTTGCAGGAAGTGCTGCAGCAGGAGGTTTGAGATGATTTGAATGGAGGGAATGGGATATGAAAAAACCGTTGTTTACATATGAGGCAAAGGGGCAGACCCTGATTATCCATCTTCCTAAGGAGCTGGATCACCATAACTGTACCAGATTGAAGGCAGAGACGGATCTGATTCTGGCAGAAAATTACGTAAACCGCATTGTATTTGATTTTTCAGGGACTTTGTTTATGGATTCCTCCGGAATCGGGATTCTTCTTAACCGATATAAGCAGATGGCCTTAAGCGGCGGCGCAGTGACTATGTACGGTGCAGGGCCTCAGGTTTTAAGAATCCTAAAAATCGGCGGAATTTGTAAGCTGATTCAATTATATGAATCAAAGGAAGCAGCAATCAATGGGTGAGGAGGAGAATATGAACGAAAAAAGCAGACAAGAGGTTTTAAAGGTAGAGATGGAAAGTTTGTCCAGAAATGAGGAGCTGGCAAGAGTTATGGCCGCCGTTTTCCTTGCAAGACTGGATCCTACGGTAGAGGAGATTGACGATATTAAGACGGCAGTTTCCGAGGCAGTGACCAATGCGGTGATTCATGGATATCAAAACGGAGATGGAATTATTTACATGGAAATACGCATCAGAGGAAAGGAAGCGGAGATCGAAATAAGAGATCAGGGAGTGGGAATTCCCGATATAAAAAAGGCCATGGAGCCGATGTATACTACAGATACCACAGGACAGCGGTCCGGAATGGGCTTCTCTTTCATGGAGGCTTTTATGGATGAACTGCAGGTTGAATCTCAGCCTGGCATGGGAACAAAAATTCTGATGAAGAAGAAAATCAGGTGAGCCTATGGATGAGACCATGAGACTGATTGAAAAGGCTCACCAGGGGGATAAAGAGGCCAGAGACCGGTTGGTAACAGAAAATATGGGCCTGGTTTGGAGTATTGTCCGGAGATTTATGGGAAGAGGGTATGAGCCGGATGACCTGTTCCAGATCGGAACCATAGGCCTGATGAAGGCCATAGATAAATTTGATCTGGCTTTTGATGTGAAATTTTCTACCTACGCGGTCCCTATGATTACTGGCGAAATTAAACGGTTTCTAAGGGATGACGGAATGATAAAGGTCAGCAGGTCTATAAAAGAGATGGGGATGCGGGCAAAACAGGCGAAAGAGGAACTGAGCAAAAAGCTGGGACGGGAACCTACACTGGAGGAAATTGCCAGCCGTTTGGGAGTCAGCTGTGAGGAGGTGGCGGCATCCCTGGAAGCAGGGGCGGAGGTAGAATCCCTTTACCGCTGCGCCAGCAAAAATGAAGATGGGAACCTTCTTCTCATAGACCGGCTGGTAGAAGAAAACTCCGCCCAGGAAGACCTGCTGAACCGGCTGGTATTAAAAGACCTGCTGGAGGGACTGGATAAAAAAGACCGGGAGATTATTTTAAGGAGATATTACGGCAATGAGACCCAAAGCCAGATAGCCAAAAGACTGGGGATTTCTCAGGTACAGGTTTCCAGGCTGGAGAAGAAGATTCTGCGTCAGATGAAGGAAAAACTGGTGCAGTAGAGAAAGAACTGTTTAAAAGATTCCCATAAGCGTTCCAATCCAGTAAATCAGTCCAAGCCCCCAGCTTATAAGAACTCCATAGAGAATAACAGGTCCGGCAATGGTGAAAATTTTGCAGCCAATTCCAAAGACCTGTCCCTCGGCCTGAAATTCCACCGCTGGAGCAGCTACTGAGTTGGCAAAGCCTGTAATGGGAACCAGAGCTCCGGCGCCTCCAAAGGTTACAATTCTCCAGTAGATTCCCAACCCTGTCAGCAGAACGCTGGCGCCTATAAGAATCAGAAGAGTCCAGGCTCCTGCCGTTTCCTTGTCCATTCCATAACTTAAAAAGAGATTGGTTATTCCCTGACCTATGGTACAGATGATGCCCCCTGTGAGGAAGGCTTTAAGGATACCAGCCCATCTGCTGTGAACGGGGGTTACCTGTTTTACATAGGTTTCATAACTTTTTTTATTGATTTCCATGTGATACCTCCATTGGATTAAGAACCGAAATTTCCTGAAAAAAACACAAGGGAGCCGAGAAGCTTTCCCAGGGCAATAGACAGAACGGCAAAGGGAAGACCTGAAGCCAGGCGGATTCTTCTGGAAAATATGGGAAGGGCTTTTAAGGTTTCCGCCAATGACATAACAAGGCAGCCTACAAAAATCCCCACAGATAAACCGAAGATTCCGAGAAACAGATTTCCGCCTATATGGATGGAAGGCTTTGCAAGGTCTATAAAATTTCCGGCTGCGCCTCCTAAGGTTATAACTGTTTCGTAGATGAGAATATGACGGTGGGTGGCTGTTTTTCCAATTAACCGGGGAAATACTCCAATCATGGCCAGAAAGGCAAATACGCCGGCGGCAATGACTCCGCCGGCGCTTAAGCCGATGAAGACCAATAGTACCTGTCTAAGAAGCATTTGTATGAGATTCCTTTCTTTCGCTGTTCTGTATAATGGTTTTACTGATATTGTCTTCGTACAGCCGCATTTCCACCTCAAGAGGAGTAGGGTCTGTGTTTACCTTGATTTTTGCAAAATGGTTGAAAAATACCAGGATTCCAAGGGCCAGACCGATACTGTAGCTGACCTCCAATATAGTAAAACCGGTGGATTCTTTCCCCATAATAATCCGGTAAATTTCCTGAAATACAGATGTGACGCTTACGTCATTGTTAAAAGTTATAATGGCAAAGGCGGCCCCGCAGAAACAGACAGAACAGACAAAGACCGCTTTGGCCAGATCCCAGATTTTGTGAGGAGCTTTGGGCTTTTGATAATCAATGATAAAATCCACTTCACCTACATTGTTTACCTGCAGGGCGGGATTCATGTGTGTAATCAGACGGATAACTTCCAGAGAACTTACTACGTAGCGCTTGTTTTGATCTTCCCGTACCGTAAAAACACGCAGGGCCTTGCATTTTGCCTCAACAGAAGAATCGTCGCAGAAAACATCTGCCACGTCCTTTAACTGGATTTCCTTGTGACTTACCCGGCTGATTTCCTTTAAATTTACGTAAACGGCAGTGCTCATAGGAGAGACCGGCCTTTCTCACAGAAGGACTCTACCAATGTTCCCTCAGGCGGCACTGTTTGAAGCCCCTGATCCATAAGATGCCACAGGAGAAAAATGGAGCCCAGAAGACAGAGTACCAGAAAAAGAATTCCCAGCTTATGTTTTACAGATTCCATATGATCACATCCCTTTCATTGTTTTTCTGCCTTAGTATAATCCGGCACAGTCTGAATTATTCCCTGATTTAAAAATATGAAAAGAGAGGATAAAAGGAGAAAATAAGGAAAACATAAACAGTGAAATACGGACAGAGTTTGAAGAAAAGGAGGAAACCAATGCAGATTGGAAAAGCAAGTATTCAATTTGAAGAGCCGCCTGTCATAGAAAGTATGGCCTCCATTGTAGGAAAAAAGGAGGGAGAAGGCCCTTTAGGAAGTCTGTTTGACGTTGTGGAGATGGATGATATGTTTGGGGCGGATACATGGGAAAAGGCGGAAAGCGCCCTTCAGAAGCAGACTGCAGATCTGGTTTTGGAGAAAGGAGGAATCAGAAAAAAAGAGGTGAGATATCTTTTTGCCGGAGATCTGTTGGGTCAGCTGATTGCCACCTCTTTTGGCACGGTGGATTTGGAAATTCCTTTATTTGGACTGTATGGAGCCTGTTCCACTATGGGTGAGGCAATGAGTCTGGGGGCTATGACAGTAGCGGCTGGTTACGGGGACCGGGTTATGGCCATGGCTTCCAGCCATTTTGCCACAGCGGAAAAGCAGTTTCGTTTTCCTCTGGGTTACGGAAATCAGAGGCCGTTTTCTGCTACCTGGACGGTAACCGGCTGCGGCAGTGTAGTAATATCCAAAGGAAAGCGGGGAATTGCGGCCATCAAGGGAATTACAACCGGGCGGATGGTGGATATGGGAAGCAGAGATTCCATGAATATGGGAGCGGCTATGGCTCCGGCGGCCTTTCATACCATTGAACAGAATTTTGAGGATTTCGGGGTAGATGAAACCTACTATGACAAGATTATTACAGGCGATTTAGGGGAAATAGGCAAAACGATTCTTCTGGATTTTATGAAAAATAAAAAAAGGGTTTTAGATCTGGTTCATATGGACTGCGGAATGGAAATCTACAATAAAAACACTCAGGACACTCATGCGGGAGGAAGCGGCTGCGGCTGTTCTGCTTCTGTGCTTTGTGCCTATGTGCTTCCAAGGATTCAGGAAGGTATCTGGAAACGTGTTCTGTTTGTTCCCACAGGCGCCTTGCTTTCTACAGTCAGTTACAATGAGGGAAATACCATACCGGGAATCGCTCATGGAGTGGTTTTGGAGCATATAGGATAGGAGGCGGCGAAAGTGGATTACGTAAAAGCCTTTGTTGTAGGAGGTATAATCTGTGCTTTGGTACAGATTTTAATGGACAATACAAAACTGATGCCCGGAAGAATTATGGTAATTCTTGTGGTTTCTGGCGCTGTTTTAGGGGCAGTGGGCCTGTATCAGCCTTTTGCGGACTGGGCAGGAGCCGGAGCCAGTGTTCCTCTTTTGGGATTTGGAAATACCTTGTGGAAGGGAGTGAAGAAAGCTGTAGATCAGGAAGGGCTTCTGGGGATTTTTAAGGGCGGGCTGACAGCCAGTTCGGCCGGAATCTGCGGAGCCCTTGTATTTGGATATATTTGTTCCCTGATTTTTAAGCCTAAAATGAAAGACTGATCAATATGCAGCAAAAAAGATGCAGGCGCCATAGAATCGCTGATTCTTGCGGCCTGCATCTTTTTGTGTTTAGATAAAGTATTTCCTTGTTATCTTCCAGGTCCAACTCTCTCTGTGCCGGGAGAAAGACTGGGATTGGTAATATAGCCAGGTCCGTAAAGACTGTCTCCTGGAGATACGGTTTCAGCCGGCTCCTGGGAAGTGGGAGGTATGATTACGGAGGACTGGGTATGAAGGGTACAGTAACCTGGCATGGCAAATACAGAATCGTCGGTTACGCTTGTCTCTCCAGATGGAATGGACATAAATACCTCTGTCGTTCGCTCCGGACAATAAGGAGTAGGAAGACAATGAGATTCCGCGCAGACCGTAGCACGGATATGATTGTTGCACACCTCTGTGGGCACTGTGCCTTTCTCAAAATATTCTGTGTACACGGCGTTGCCTCTTGGGTCTTCGGTACACACTCCGGGAACCGCCAGCTTGCCGGATTTGCGGCAGATCTGGGCTGTTTCTATACTGTCAGGAACCTGAAAGCCAGGGTCAGAAAGTCCTTGGTGAACTCTGGTCATAATCTGCCTCCAGATCTTTTTGTGGAAAGAGGTACCGCCATTTTGTGCTGTCAGCTTCTGATTGTTATCGCAGCCTGCCCATATTCCGGCGGTGTAGTAAGGGGTGTAGCCTACAAACCAGATATCGTTGTAGTCGCTGGTAGTACCGCTTTTTCCCGCGTTGGACATGCCGGGGATGCTTGCGCTTGCGCTGGTAGAGCTGGGACCGGCGCCTGGACGGGCAAATTTCCGGCTGCTTTCCATAGAAGCCGCCATGGCGTCAGTGAGAAGAAAAGCAGTAGATTCTTTCAGTACCTGATGAGTCTCCGGCGTGTTCTCAATGAGTACTTTGCCGTCATGATCAAGAATTTTGGTAAAGAATACCGGTTTTGTATAAACGCCGCCGTTTGCGATGGTAGCGTATGCGGCTGTCAGTTCCAGATTGGACACTCCCTTGGTCAGTCCGCCCAGAGCCAGAGAAGCGGTGTAATCCCTGTCTTCCAGAGAAGTGATGCCGAAATTTTTTGCATATTCCACTCCAAGCTGAGGCGATACCGTTTCCATAAGACACCGTACAGCCACCACATTCATAGAATAGACAATTCCATCACGAATACTGGAATAGCCCTGGTATCCTGAACTGTACCAGTTGGAAAAAGTTTTATTGTTTACTGTGAAAGCGGAATCATAATATACCGTTCCCAGTGTAGCGCCGCAGGTATCCAGCGCAGGGGCAAAGGCAGAAATAACTTTGAATGTGGACCCAGGCTGGCGATAGGCTCCAGTAGCCCTGTTTAAGGTCAGGTTTGCATTTTTTTCTCCCCGTCCGCCGCTGATGGCCTTTACCTGTCCTGTTTTTTGATCCATAAGCACAAAGGACACCTGAGGCTGGAGAGTGATATTTAAGGTTTCTCCAATAATCTCATCCCCTTCTTTCAGGATTGCTTCTTTATATTGATCAATATCCGCCTGGATTTCTTCCTTAGAGTCGTAAAGCCCGGTGTAGGAAGAGTTTCCGCTGGCTTTTTGATAACTTTCAATGTTCTTTTCCGAATAATGGGTGGTAGTTCCATCCGAACTGGTAACGGACAGGCGGTATTCCATAGAGTACCGGGCAGCAGTGTAATTGTCCGGATTGTTGATTTCTTCATCCACAATGGCCTGAAGCGTGGGATCCTGAGTAGTGTAGATAGACAGCCCCCCGCTGTAAAGCAGATTATGAGCCTGCGTATCTGTATATCCCAGCTCATCCTTTAAAGCCTGGATTACCTGGTCGATTAATTCATCTGTAAAATAACTGTATGGAGTAGAAGATTCTTTCAGTACGGCGTCCACACTTTGAATGCGGGAATAGACGTCGTCTTTCAGAGCCTCTTCCTGTTCCTCTTTGGAAATATAATCCTGTTCGTACATGTACTGAAGGATTACTTTCCTTTTTTCCTCATTGGCCTCCCGTCCAGTAATGGGATTAAATCTGGAAGGATTTTGTGTGATTCCTGCCAGTACGGCGCATTCGGAAAGGGTTAACTCTGAAACATCTTTCCCGAAATACCGTTTGGAGGCAACTTTGACTCCCAGAGAATTGTTGCCCAGATTGATTGTATTCAAATAGTTGGTGATAATCTGTTCCTTAGACATAACGCTGTCCAGTTTTACTGCCAGGTACCACTCCTGCAGTTTTCGCTCCAGGCGTTCTCCGAAGCTGTTTTCCATGCCGCCGCCAAACACGCTGTTTTTAATCAGCTGCTGGGTGATTGTGCTTCCTCCTCCGGCAGAAGAATCGCCGGTGAGAACTCCCTTTACGGCTCTCATAATAGAGCGGAGGTCTATTCCGTTGTGCTGCCAGAAACGGACATCTTCATAGGCAACAAAGGCATCAATTAAGTCCTGTGGGAGCTCTTCGTAGGTGGCTTCCTCGCGATTGGAGCCTTCCATAACCAGAACCTCTGTTACATTGCCGGCGCTGTCGTAGATCGTAGTAGCATACTGGTCCGGAATAATGGTTGCAAGATCCACATCGGGTGCATTATCTATAATTCCTTTAACCATGCCGAAACCCACGCTTGTGAAAACCGCGCAGCCAAACAGAGCAAGGACAAATATACATTTGAGGAAGGTAAAAAATACCCGGCTGGCATATTTCTTTTTTTTGGAGCTGAGAGCGCGGATTTTCCGTTCTGTCTCCTGCTTGCCATAATTCATAGGAAACCTCCTTTACCTGGTACATTATACCAAAGATTGAAAGTCAATTCAACACTAACCATTTTGGTGCATAATTGGATGAAATATACAGGCGGGAGAGGCTTTTCCATAAAAGGCATACCAAACAGTGAAAGAAAATTAGGGGAAATCTTGATTCCGGCGGTATATTTTACTATAATAACACCATCTATACAGGGAAATGAGGGAATTCATGAGGACGCCATATAAAGTTCTGTATCAGCCAGGAGGCGGAGAATTAACAGAGAAAAAGTCCCGCTTTATCGCTACGCTCCGTCCGGTAAAAACCGAGGAAGAGGCTCTGGCTTTTATTGAGGAGACAAGGAAGAAATACTGGGATGCCAGACATAACTGCTATGCATGGGTAATCGGTGAGAATGGGGAGAGCAAGCGGTGCAGCGACGACGGAGAGCCAAGCCAGACAGCAGGACGGCCTATGTTAGATGTATTGGAGGGGGAGGGAATACGGAATGTTTGCGCTGTGGTTACCAGATATTTCGGAGGAACTCTTTTGGGAACAGGCGGTCTGGTGAGAGCCTATTCCGGGGCAGTGCAGGAAGGGCTGCGCGCCAGCGGAGTGGTAACCGTTTATCCGGCATCCAGACTGTCCGTTACTGTAGATTACAATACCATAGGCAAACTTCAGTATCTTTTGGGACAGAGAGGGCTGAATGTGTTGGACAGCCAGTACGGCCAGGATGTGACTCTGATTGTTCTTGTTCCGGATGAGGAGATAGACAGTCTGCGGGAAAAGATTACAGATCTTACAGGAGCCAGAGCAAAGCAGGAAGTTTTGGATCCTGTTTATTATGGGATTTGGGAAAAAAAGGTGATTCTGTTTTAGAGAAAGAAGTAACCGGATCAGGGAAAAACTCCTTGCATTCTCATCTGGGGAATGATATACTGAAAAACTGTGGAAGGCTAAGGACAATTCTGTCCTTAGTTTTTTCACGTAGGGGACAAGTTTCCTGAAAAAACAGGTATAAAAATTTTGTTTTCATAAAATATTACCTGAAACAGTTTTTTGGAGGAAGTTAGAATAGGATGTTTTTGCGAAAGGGAATTTCTCCCTGCGCAGAAGGATTCACGAGGAATAGAAAGAAGAATACAGATATGATGATGAAGAGAGAAGATGTAAGAAACGTAGCTATTATCGCCCATGTAGATCACGGCAAAACCACTTTGGTAGATGCTCTGTTAAAGCAGAGCGGAGTGTTCAGGGAAAATCAGGAAGTGGTAGAGAGAGTTATGGACTCTAACGATATTGAACGGGAGAGAGGCATTACCATTCTTTCCAAGAATACAGCCGTTCACTACAATGGGACCAAGATTAATATTATCGACACGCCAGGACATGCGGATTTCGGCGGTGAAGTGGAGCGTGTTTTGAAGATGGTAAACGGTGTAATTCTTGTAGTAGACGCTTATGAGGGCGTTATGCCGCAGACCAAGTTTGTTTTGAGAAAGGCCTTGGAGCTGGGACTTTCTGTAGTAACCTGCATCAATAAAATTGACCGCCCTGAGGCCAGGCCAGAGGAAGTGGAAGAGGAAGTATTAGAACTTCTTATGGATTTGGATGCCACGGAGGAGCAGCTGGACTGTCCGTTTATCTACGCATCTGCCAAGGCTGGATTCGCGAAGAAGAATCTGGAAGATGAGGGAACAGACATGGGTCCTTTGTTCCAGACAATTGTTGACCACATACCAGCTCCAAAGGGAGATCCGGAAGCGTCTACTCAGCTTTTGATCAGTACCATTGATTATAATGAGTATGTAGGAAGAATCGGCGTCGGAAAGGTGGATAACGGAAAGATACGCGTTAATCAGGAATGCGTTATAGTTAACCATCACGACCCTGACAAGTTCCGTAAGGTAAAGGTGGGAAAACTGTATGAATATGAGGGACTGAATAAGGTTGAGGTATCTGAGGCATCTATTGGGGCTATTGTAGCTATTTCCGGAATTACAGATATTCACATTGGCGACACTTTATGTTCCCCTGAAAATCCGGAGGCCATTCCTTTCCAGAAAATTTCCGAGCCCACCATTGCCATGAACTTTATGGTTAATGACAGTCCTCTGGCAGGACAGGAAGGAAAATACGTAACCTCCCGCCATATCAGAGAGAGACTGTTCAGAGAACTGAATACAGACGTAAGTCTGAGAGTGGAAGAGACCGACTCACCTGACTGCTTTAAGGTATCCGGACGAGGAGAGCTTCACTTGTCTGTGCTTATTGAGAATATGAGAAGAGAAGGCTTTGAGTTTGCTGTAAGCAAGGCTGAGGTTCTTTATCATTATGATGAGAGAAACAGAAAGCTGGAGCCAATGGAAATTGCTTATATTGATGTGCCTGAGGAGTTCACCGGTGCGGTAATCCAAAAGCTGACCAGCCGAAAAGGAGAGCTTCAGGGGATGAGTCCGTCCAACGGAGGATATACACGCCTGGAGTTTGCCATTCCTTCCAGAGGTCTGATCGGTTATCGTGGAGAGTTTATGACAGATACGAAGGGAAATGGCATTATGAATACTGCTTTTGACGGCTACGCTCCTTATAAGGGAGATCTTTCCTACAGAAAAACAGGTTCTCTGATTGCCTATGAGTCCGGCGAATCTATTACTTACGGACTGTTTAATGCCCAGGAGAGAGGAACCTTGTTTATAGGACCTGGCGTTAAGGTGTATTCAGGCATGGTAATTGGCCAGAATCCAAAGGCTGAGGACATTGAGATAAATGTCTGCAAGACAAAGAAGCTGACCAACACCCGTTCCTCCAGTGCAGATGAGGCTTTAAAGCTGACGCCGCCCAAGGAGATGAGTCTGGAGCAGTGTCTGGATTTTATTGATACCGATGAGCTTTTGGAAATTACTCCTCTGAGCTTAAGAATCAGAAAGAAGATTCTGGATCCGACTATGAGAAAGAGGGCTGCTATTAATAAAAAACAGCAGTAACTGATATATTGGAAAATCCTTGATTGCCTTGCCGCCGCAAACAGGTTATACTAAAAATATACCTGTTTGCGGCGGATTTTTTGTTTGACGGAGAAAGGGGCGGGATTATGGAGAAAATTTTAGTGACTATTGGACGTCAGTATGGCAGCGGAGGACGTATGATCGGCCGCCAGATTGCAGAGAATTTGGGAATTTCATTCTATGACCGGGAGCTGATTGAACTGGCTTCACAAAAAAGCGGAATTGAGGTAGGGACGCTTTCCATGTTTAATGAACGGGCAGTTCCTGCAACCTTGCTTAAGATGAAGAGCAGGGGGGCAGGAAAAGATGTGGGGGATATTCTTTTTCAAACGCAGACACAGATTATCCGGGAGATAGCTGAGAAGGAGTCCTGCGTGATTATCGGCCGGTGCGGAGATTATGTTTTGCAGGATTTTCCGCAGCTGTTTTCTGTATTTGTCACGGCGCCCATTCCAAAAAGAGTGCAGCGGATTATGGAGCGGAACCATATGTCTGAGGAAGATGCAAGGGCAGCTGTTGACAAGGTAGACAGGCAGAGAAGAGATTACTACAACCACTATACGGGAAAAAGCTTGGGAGGGCCGGAAAGTTACCAGTTAACGGTTGACAGCAGCGTTCTTGGAATTGAGGGTACGGTGAGAGCGTTGGAAGAAAAGATTGGTTTCAGAATTAAGAATAAAGAGTATGTGTTATAAAAAATATAAGCCTCCTTGCCGGGGGCTTATATTTTTGAAGAAACCTGAGGATACGGGAGAGGTCCCATAGGATTTCCATGTTCTGTTTGCAAGATTTTAGGATGGGGGCAAAGGTGCACAGCTGTCCCTTTCTACAATATGGTGAGGCACAATGGTTTTTGTGGCCATTAAATTGGGATTCTCAATATGGCTGATCATTTGGGCGGCAGCTTCTGTTCCCAGCTGCAGGGAGTTAATGTCCACGGAAGTCAGCTGAGGCCTGGTAAGGCGGGCGTACAGAGAATTGTTAAAAGAGATGATGGATAAATCTTCTGGAACGGACAGCCCCATTTCCAGACAGACTCGTTCCAGGAAGGTAGCCAGAATATCATCGCTGACCAGGACAGCTGTGGGCCGGTCATGCATCTGAAGAAGGGACTGCAGGGATTGAATTCCTTCTTCCATGTGGAAGGTGGTTTCAATACAGTAATCCTGACGGAAGGGGATAGAATTTTCCGCCAAAGCCAGCATATATCCAGATTTTCTGTCACCCGCGAAAAGGAGGGAGTGGTGTCCGGATAAGTAAGCAATCCGTCTGTGGCCCAGGGAGATCAGATACTGAGCGGCCTCTCTGCCTGCCAGAACATTGTCGTTGTCCACATAGATGGTCTGGTTGGCATTTCGATAGGCTTTTCCTACCAGGACATACAGAAGGCCTTCCTCATAGAGAAAGTCCACAACCGGATCCTGTTCTCTGGAATAAAGGACAATGAAGCCTTCGGCCAATCTGTTCCTGACCATGGTTTGAACCACGTGGAGAATTTCTTCCTCATCTTTTCCTGTAATTACCGTATTGATATACTGCTTCTGGTTGCACAGCAAACTGATTCCCCGGACGGCCTCCAGGTAGAAAGAATTTTCATAAGTTTCGCGCTCAGAAGGAGGCAGGATAATTCCAATGGTTCTGGAATTCTGAGTGGCCAGACTGCTGGCTTGAAAATTTGGCTCATAGCCCAGCTGAGCCATAGCTCTGCGCACCTTTTCTTTTGTCTGCCGGCTGATGGAAGGATGGTCGCTGCAGGTACGGGATACAGTAGAAGGGGATACCCCTGCAAGGGCAGCCACATCTTTTATAGTAACAGGCACAAAAATACCTCCTTTTTAAATTTAAATTCTAATTCTATTTTAGTCTTTCCGTTGGCTGTTGTCAAATGATTTTGCGTTAAATTTTGCAAACGATTGCATGAATGTTTCTTGAAATTGCACAAAAATCCTAAATATAAATTGTGAAAAATAGAGAAACAGAGAAAAAAGTATAAAACCACTTGATAATTAAAAAGAAAGACGGTATGCTTAATGCAAGCGATTGCATTAAGAGTGCAAAAAGACCGCGGATTCATCAAAAGGATAGGCAGGAAAGGTAGGGCGGAGAAGAGCAATTGATTAGCAGGGAGGTAAAAAGAGATGAAACGTAATGTGGAAACAGGCGAAAACATGATAATCAAAGCGCCTGTCACCGGAAAGATCATACCCATTGATCAGGTTCCAGATCCTGTTTTTTCACAGAAGATTATTGGGGATGGAGTTGCAGTGGAGCCGGAGGAAGGAAGGATTCTAAGTCCCATAGACGGGGAAGTGGTATCTGTAGCCCCCACTCTCCACGCTTACGGATTCCGCAGCGAAGATGGAACGGAAGTTCTGGTGCATTTTGGTCTGGAGACAGTGGCATTAAAAGGAGAGTTTTTTAAGAGTCATGTTCAGGCGGGAGATAAAGTTCAGGCGGGAGATCTGGTGGCAGAAGCTGATATGGAAGGCCTGAAGGCTAAAAATGTTAACTTAATCACCCCTGTTTTGCTTTGCGGCGGTATGGACGGCAAGACCATGACCCTTTGTGAGGGACAGGTAAAGGCAGGAAAAGACTGTTTAATGGTTGTTAAGAAGGAGACTGAAATCGCTGAGGGAGTGAAAGAAAGTGCTGCTGCGGCCGGTGCACCAGCAGGAGAAAAGAAGACAAAGACTGGTGAAAACAGTCAGCCAAAGAAGAAAAAGTTCCCCATTGATTTTGACTTCCTTCAAAAGCTGGGCAAGGTGCTTATGACTGTTATTGCGGTTATGCCTGCTGCCGGACTGATGATCAGTATTGGAAAACTGGTGCAGATGGCGGGAGGCGATATGAATCTGGTTCTCACTATCGGAAGCACCATGGAGAATATCGGATGGGCTATTATCAACAACCTTCATATTCTTTTTGCCGCAGCCATCGGCGGTTCCTGGGCAAAAGAGAAAGCAGGCGGGGCTTTTGCTGCTCTCATCGCCTTTATTCTCATTAATATGATTACAGGCTCTCTGTTTGGTGTAACCAGTGAGATGCTGGAAACGGAAGGAGCAGTTACCCATACACTGTTTGGACAGGAAATTCTGGTGGATGGCTACTTCACTTCTGTTTTAGGTTCCCCTGCTCTGAATATGGGGGTGTTTGTGGGAATTATTGCTGGATTTACCGGGGGAACCATCTATAATAAATATTATAATTACAGGAAGCTTCCTGATGCCTTGGCCTTTTTTAATGGAAAGCGTTTTGTGCCGCTGATGGTAATTGTATGGTCGGTAGTGATTTCTTTGGTACTGGCTGTTATATGGCCGGTAGTTCAGACGGGAATCAACAACTTTGGTGTATGGATTGCCAATTCTTCCACTACATCTCCGGTGCTGGCGCCATTTATTTACGGAACTTTGGAGAGACTGCTTCTTCCTTTCGGACTGCATCACATGCTGACCATTCCTATGAACTATACTTCTTTCGGAGGCACCTATACGATCCTTACTGGGGCCAACGCTGGTTCTCAGGTATTTGGGCAGGATCCTTTGTGGCTTGCCTGGGTGACAGATTTGGTGAATCTGAAGGCAGCAGGAGATATGGAAGGTTATACTCAGCTTTTAAATACAGTAACTCCTGCCCGGTTTAAGGTCGGACAGATGATCGGCGCTACAGGACTGCTTCTGGGCATTGCCCTTGCAATGTACCGCAGGGTAGAGCCGGAGAGAAAAAAGAGCTACCGCTCCATGTTTGTATCCACTGTGCTGGCAGTCTTTCTCACCGGCGTTACAGAGCCTCTTGAATTTATGTTTATGTTCTGCGCTCTGCCTTTGTATGTTGTTTACGCCGTGCTTCAGGGCTGTGCCTTTGCATTGGCAGGCGTTATTGACTTAAGACTTCACTCATTTGGAAATCTGGAGCTTCTTACCAGGATGCCTATGTCCTTTCAGGCCGGGCTGGCAGGAGATGTGCTGAACTTTGTGATCTGCGTCATTGCTTTCTTTATAATCGGATATTTTGTAGCCTATTTCATGATCGGTAAGTTTCATTTTGCTACTCCCGGCCGTCTGGGCAACTATACAGATGACAGCGAAGGGGCGCAGGAAAGCGATTCCGCCCAGCCAAAGGCAGGACAAGGCGGACAGGCAGAGAGAATTATCTCTCTTCTGGGAGGAAGAGAAAATATTGTTCTGGTAGATGCCTGTATGACACGCCTGAGAGTTACTGTAAAGGATATGGACAAGGTTGCTGAGCTTCCTATGTGGAAATCAGAAGGAGCCATGGGACTGATTAAGAAGGATGGAGGGATTCAGGCTGTTTATGGTCCTAAGGCAGATGTGTTAAAATCAGATATTAATGATATATTGTAAACCAGCCCTGCTTTTGGAAAAATGGCAGTATAATAGAAGGAGACGGCATATGAAGCTTTTTAGTCTTAATACCCACAGTTTGGAAGAACCGGACTATGAAAGAAAGTTAACACGGCTGGCTAAGGGGCTTCTTGCCCTTCAGCCGGATGTGACTGCTTTTCAGGAAGTGAATCAGACCATAGGAGGGCAGGCAGTTTCTCAGGAAGAGCTGAAAAAAAGCGGCTATATGCCCTGTCCTGGAATTCCCGGCGACAGAACGGTAACAGTTGCCGGAGACAATCATGGATTTCAGATGGCAGTTCTTTTAAGAGAAGGGGGATTTCCATGCTTTTGGACCTGGATTCCTGTTAAAGTGGGATATGGAAAGTATGATGAAGGGCTGGCTTTTCTCTCCCCCAGACCGTTTTCTTCCATTACTCAGTTTTATCTCTCCAAGGGAAGAGATTACGAGAATTGGAAAACAAGAAAAGCCCTAGGTATCTCCGTGGAGATAGAAGGAAGACTGAATCACTTTTTCAGTCTTCATATGGGGTGGTGGAAGGATTTGGAAGAGCCTTTTTCTTACCAGTGGAATATCCTTACAGAAAAAGCAGCCTCTTTTTTGGAAACTGGAAATGTGTGGCTTATGGGCGATTTTAATTCACCTGATCATGTACGGGGAGAAGGATTTGATTTGATAAGAAGCCAGGGCTGGCAGGATGTTTTTATGGCGGCGAAGGACAGAAAGGGATATGCCACTGCTCCCGGGAAAATAGACGGTTGGAAGGATCAGAAGAGTGGGGAAGGCATGAGGATTGATTACATCTGGTATTCCCCTGGCGGGAAAGATATGCCGAATCTTTTGGTGGATCAGGCATCGGTCGTGTTTGATGGTGTGGAAAGCCCCTGTGTTTCCGATCATTATGGAATTTTTACTCAGTGTGCCGCCAAAAAAGGACCGATCATTTGAATACTCGATCAATGAATGGAGGAAATCAGCAATGAAAAGAGAAAGCGGAGTACTGCTTCCCATTACCAGCCTGCCGTCACCTTACGGGATCGGCTGTTTTTCTAAGGAAGCTTATGAATTTGTAGATCAGTTAAGTAAGGCCGGTCAGTCCTACTGGCAGATTCTGCCTCTGGGGCCTACCAGCTATGGGGACTCACCTTATCAGTCCTTTTCTACTTTTGCCGGAAATCCTTACTTCATCAGTTTGGATGACCTGGTAGAAGAAGGAGTTTTAACAAAAGAAGAGTGTGAGGAAGCTGATTTTGGAGACGAGCCGGACAGCGTAGACTACGCTAAAATATATGAGGGGCGTTTTGCCCTTCTTCGAAAGGCTTATGAGAGAAGCCATATAACAGAAAATAAGGATTTCCTTCGCTTTCAGGAGGAAAATAGCTGGTGGCTGTCCGATTACGCCCTTTTCATGGCTGTGAAGTCCAGATTTGATGAAAAACCATGGACAGAGTGGGCCGAGGATATTCGCCTCCGCTGGTCCAATGCCATGGACTATTACAGAAGAGAGCTGTATTATGATATCGAATTTCACCAGTATATGCAGTTTCAGTTTATGGAGCAGTGGAAGCGGCTGAAGGCTTATGCCAACAGCAAGGGAATCCGAATTGTAGGGGACATTCCGATTTATGTTGCTATGGACAGCGCCGATGCCTGGGCTAATCCTCAGCTGTTTCAGCTGGATAGGGAGAACCGGCCGTTAGCGGTAGCCGGATGCCCGCCCGATGGATTTTCTGCCACGGGACAGCTGTGGGGAAATCCTCTTTATAATTGGGAATACCACAAAAACACAGGATACAGCTGGTGGATCAGCCGTCTGGCCTACTGTTACCGTCTGTACGATGTGGTGAGAATCGATCACTTCAGAGGTTTTGATCAGTATTACTCCATTCCGGCAGATGAACAAACAGCTGTTACCGGTCACTGGGAAGAAGGCCCCGGACTGGATTTATTCCAAAAAGTGCGCCAGGCCCTGGGGCATAAGGAGATTATTGCGGAAGATTTGGGATATGTGACCGATTCTGTCCGTCGTATGGTTACAGACAGCGGTTTTCCTGGCATGAAGGTTCTGGAATTTGCCTTTGACTCAAGAGATTCCGGAAGCGCAAGCGACTATCTTCCTCACAATTATCCGGAAAACTGTGTCGTATATACTGGAACCCATGACAATGAAACCATTGCGGGATGGTATCAGTCTATTTTGCCTCAGGAGAGACAGAAGGCAAGGGATTATCTCTGTGATCATTTTACGCCGGAAAAGGAACTTCATCTTTCTTTTGTAAGTCTTGCTATGAGAAGCCAGGCTCGGATGTGTATTATTCCTCTTCAGGATTATTTGGGGCTTCCCAATAGCTGCAGAATCAACACCCCGTCTACAGTAGGAGAAAACTGGAAATGGCGTCTGCTTCCAGGACAGATGTCAGAGGACGTTATTAAGCTTATTGGCGATATGACCCTGCGGTATGGCAGGTGGAACTGGAGATAACTTATTGTATGAAACAAACAGGCTCAGAGCGGCAGCCGAAAAATCCGGGCTGTTCCCTCTGAACCTGTTTTTTGTGTGAATCTTATTGCTGTTTTAAGGGTTGCTTCTAGGGTGTTTTACAGAAAGGAAAGGATTGTATTTGCGGCTCCTGCCAGTACCATGACCCAGATAGGGTTCATTTTAAATTTCTGGAGCAGAACGATGCTGAGGACAAACAGCGCCGCCATAATCCAGTTTGTATTTTCAAGAAGAATTTGTCCCTCTCCCCACAGCGCGGACAGAAGAATGGAGATGCCGGCTGAGGCGATCATGGCTACTACAGCGGGACGGAGGGAATTTAAGATTCCCTGGAGCAGACTTAAATTTTTGTACTTTAAATACAATTTGGCAATCAGCGTCACCAGAATACAGGAAGGCAGTATACAGCCTGCGGTGGCCACCAGAGCTCCTGGAATGCCGGCTATTTTGATGCCTACAAAGGTGGCGGAGTTGACTGCAATAGGACCGGGGGTCATCTGAGAGATGGTTACCAGGTCGGTGAATTCTTTAATGGTGAGCCAGGCATGGATATCAACCACCTGCTCCTGAATCAGGGGCATGGAAGCGTATCCGCCTCCAAAACTGAACAGTCCGATTTGAAAAAAACTGATGAGGAGCTGAAGAAGAATCATTTTGCAGCCTCCTTTCCTGACAGCTTTGTACGGATCACTCCAATAACGCCGCAGACCAGAATAATATAAATTACATTGATCTGAAAAACACAGGCTGCCAGAAAGGCTCCGGCCATAATGGTTATAGACCCGGCGTTTTTGCCATGGATGATTCCTCGCCCCATCTCATAGACTACGGAAGCAATGACAGCCGCTACTCCCGCTTGCATTCCTTCCAGCATCCGGCTGACAATCAGGTTGTTTTGAAAAGCGCTGTAAAACAGGGAGATAACAGAAATAATAAAAAAGGGAGGAAGGATGGTTGCGATAATCGCTACAAGGGTTCCTAAAAGCCCTGCCAGCTTGTAGCCCACAACAATGGCTCCGTTTACGGCAATGGCTCCGGGTGCGGATTGGGCAATGGCAATGAGATCCAGCATCTCATCTTCCTCAATCCAGTGGTATTGATCTACAAATTTTTTTTTCATAAGAGTGACTATTACATACCCTCCTCCGAAAGTAAAAGCGCTGAGATACAGGGTGGACAGAAAGAGTCGGATTAAAACTGTTTTCTTTGACCTCATGGATAAACTCTCCTTTGTATGTATTCTTTTTTCATTATAGCCACAGTTGAAATATATGTAAAATAGTATTATTCTATTATATATATAATAAAAATATTATAAATAATCCCAGAGGAGAATGTTTATGACCCTTCGCCATATGACAATTTTTGTTTCTGTATATAAAAATCAGGGAATTACCAAAGCTGCAAGACAGCTTCACTTGGCTCAGCCATCGGTCAGTCTGGCCATTTCCGAGCTGGAAAAATACTATGGCGTTCGTCTGTTTGAGCGGATGGGACGGCGCATTTTCCCTACCAGAAGCGGAGATGAGTTTTACGGGTACGCTCTCCATATCGTATCTCTTTTTGAGGAGATGGAGAAAAAAATTAAAAACTGTGATACCATCGGCGCTTTGAGAATAGGAGCAAGCATTACCATTGGAACTCATGTACTGCCGGCAAAAATCAGACAGTTTAGAGAGGGATTTCCCCAGATTACTGTGGAGGCAAAAATTTTTAACTCAGCAGCCATAGAGCAGCATATTCTGGACAATGCCATTGATTTGGGACTGATTGAAACAAGACCGGAACATCCTGATATTTTATGTCAGCCATTTATGGAAGATGGGCTTTGTGCTATTGTGCCGTCGGGCCATCCTCTGACTGCATACAAAAAAGTGACTCTTTCCCAGCTGGCGGAATATCCCTTTCTGATGAGAGAGAGGGGAAGCGCAGGCAGAGATATTCTGGAGGCGTGCTTTGCTTTGGAACAGCTGTCTGTTTCTCCCGCGTGGGAAAGCGCCAGCACTCAGGCCATTGTAAAAGGGGTGGCCCAAGGATTGGGAGTAGCAGTGCTTCCTGGATTGCTGGTGGAAAAAGATATTAAAGAACATACAGTCAGCCAGATTCCTTTATCCAAACCTCTCAGAAGAGATTTTCATATTATTTATCACAAAAGCAAGTATCTTACTTCTGGGATGAAGGCATTTATCCGTCTGTGCGGGGAGAGGAAGGAAAACTGCAAATAAAGACGTAGTTTTAAATAAACTTAGACCTTACCTTTTTTGCCGAAATCCGCTATGATAGAAGCAGTAAAGAAGGAATAAGGGGAGTGATACAGTTGGAAAAATATTATCTTGCCGTAGATATCGGAGCTTCCAGCGGACGTCATATTCTGGGTACGGTGAAAGACGGACATATCAGCCTGGAAGAAGTTTACCGGTTTGAAAACGGAATGAAGGAGAAAAACGGTCATCTCTGTTGGGATACTCAGGCTCTGTTTGCCAATATTAAAGCAGGAATGAAACAGTGCGCTGTTTTGGGTAAGATTCCTGCAAGTATGGGAATTGATACCTGGGCAGTGGATTTTGTACTCCTGGATGGAGAAGATCAGGTGCTGGGAGATACTGTGGGCTATCGGGACGACCGGACTAAGGGAATGGATGAGAAGGTTTACCAAAAGATTTCCCCAGAGGATCTGTATGCCAGAACAGGAATTCAGAAACAGATCTTTAATACGATCTACCAGCTTATGGCAGTAAAGGAGACAGCACCGGATATCCTTGCAAAGGCAAAGACCTTTTTGATGATACCGGATTATTTTCATTTTCTTCTTACTGGAGTGAAAAAGCAGGAGTACACAAACGCCACCACCACACAGCTGGTCAGCCCTGTAACGAATACTTGGGATTATGAGCTTATTGAGAAGCTGGGATATCCAGGGGAGCTGTTCGGCCCTCTGTCTATGCCGGGAACCTTGGTTGGATCTTTGTCAAAGGAGGTAGCCGAAGAGGTGGGGTATTCCTGTCAGGTGGTGATTCCGGCAACACACGATACAGCCTCTGCTGTTATGGCTGTGCCCCAGGCTGAGGAAGAGGAGGACATGCTTTATATCAGTTCCGGAACCTGGTCTTTGATGGGCACAGAGTTAAAAAAAGCAGACTGTTCTGAAGCCAGCAGAAAAGCGAATCTGACCAATGAAGGCGGATATGATTACCGATTCCGGTATTTGAAGAATATTATGGGACTTTGGATGATTCAGAGTGTGAAGAAGGAGTTAAAGGAACAGGGAGAGGATTATTCCTTTGCAAAACTTTGTTCCATGGCCTCTGAGGAAACAATTCCTTCCATTGTTGACTGCAACGATGACTGTTTTCTGGCTCCTAAGAGCATGATTGGAGAGGTTCAGGAGTATTGCCGGAAAACAGGTCAGGAGGTTCCTCAGTCTGCGGGAGCGCTGGCTGCGGTAATTTACAATAGTCTTGCAAGATGCTATGGAGACACTATTAAAGAACTGGAGTCCATAACAGGAAAGCACTATGGCTCTGTTCATGTAGTGGGAGGCGGTTCCAATGCAGTTTACTTAAATCAGCTGACGGCGGCCTGCACCGGCCGGAAGGTTTACGCAGGACCAGGCGAAGCTACGGCTATTGGCAATCTTCTGGCGCAGATGATACAGGGAGGAGAATTTGACAGTCTGTCCCATGCCAGACAGGCAGTATACACTTCTTTTGAAATTCAGGAGTACGATCCCCAGTAGGGTCTGCTGCCGTTTTGCAGCCTGCAGATGTTTGATGGAAGAAACAGAATGCTTCAGAGAAGAAAGGAAGAGTTAATATGGTAAGAAAGTCATTTAAAATGCATCTTTACCAGGGAATGGCAGAAGAGTACGAGAAACGCCATAACGCCCTTTGGCCGGAGATGAAAGATATGATCCACCAGTATGGCGGCAGTAATTATTCGATCTTTTTAGATAAGGAAACCAACGTACTTTACGGTTATATTGAACTTCAGGATGAGGAACTGTGGGCAAAATCAGCGGATACCCCAATCTGCAGAAAATGGTGGGATTATATGGCTGATATTATGGATACCAATCCAGATAACAGTCCGGTGAGTATTGATTTGACTCCAGTATTCCATCTGGATTAGGGAAGACAGATTTGCCGTCTCTTGGGCGGTACTGATATAAATGAGAAAAAGGAGAATGGATATGACAGTAAAAGAGAGATACGAAGCGGCGAGAGAAATGTATAAGGCAGCAGGAGTGGATACAGATGCAGCCCTTGAGGCTCTGGCAAAAATTCCTGTTTCCATGCATTGCTGGCAGGGAGACGATGTAATTGGTTTTGACGGAGCAGGCGCTTTGTCCGGCGGTATCCAGGCCACAGGAAACTATCCAGGAAGAGCCAGAACACCGGAAGAGCTGATGATGGACATGGATAAGGCTTTAAGTCTCATTCCCGGACGGCACAGAATCAATCTTCATGCAAGCTATGCTGTTTTTGAAGATGGAGAATGGGTGGACAGAGATAAGCTGGAGCCAAAGCACTTTGCAAAATGGGTTCAGTTTGCCAAAGAAAGAGGTCTTGGCATTGACTTCAACCCAACTTTATTCTCTCATCCAAAGGCTGAAAACGCTACGCTCTCCAGTGAGGATCCGGAGATTCGTAAGTTCTGGATTGACCATGTAAAAGCGTGCCTTAAGATTTCTCAGTACTTCGCTGAAGAATTGGGAACTCACTGCGCTATGAATATCTGGATTCCGGACGGCTTTAAAGATATACCTGCTGACAGAACCGCACCCAGAGCAAGGCTGAAAGATTCTCTGGATCAGATCCTTTCCATTGATTATGACAAAGATAAAGTATTTGTGGCAGTTGAGTCCAAGGTATTTGGAATCGGCTTTGAGAGCTTTACTGTGGGTTCCCATGAGTTTTATATGAACTATGCGGCCAAGAATGATATTCTCTGTCTTCTGGACAGCGGACATTATCATCCAACGGAGATGGTTTCTGATAAGATATCTTCTATGCTTCTGTTCTTTGACAAGATGGCTCTCCATGTAACAAGACCGGTTCGCTGGGACAGCGACCATGTAGTGCTTCTGGATGATGAGACAAAAGAGATTGCCAAAGAAATCATCCGGGGAGGGGCAGACAGAGTGCTTTTGGCTCTGGACTTCTTTGATGCCAGCATCAACCGTATCAGTGCCTGGGTAGTAGGTATGAGAAATATGCAGAAAGCTCTGTTAAATGCTCTTCTTCTTCCAAATGAGCAGCTTGCCAAGCTTCAGGAGGAGAGAAACTTTACAAAGCAGATGATGATTCAGGAAGAGTTAAAGACCTATCCTATGGGAGATGTTTGGGATTATTTCTGCGAGATCAACGGTGTGCCTGTAAAAGAAGCATGGTACGATGAAGTTATGAAATATGAGAAAGAGGTTCTGGCCGAGAGAAAATAAGAGGCCCAAGGAGGATATTATGAAAGTTTTAGACGCTGAATTTGTAAAAGGCTTTATTCGTCTTTGCGACGATGGATTCCATCAGAACTGGCATGAGAGAAATGGGGGCAACTTAAGCTACCGCATGAAGCCGGAAGAAGTAGAAGAGGTAAAGGAAGAACTGACCTATGATGCTTTGTGGCAGCCAATTGGAACCAGCGTTCCAGGACTGGCAGGAGAGTATTTCATGGTTACAGGAAGCGGTAAGTACTTCCGCAATGTGAT
The DNA here is from genome assembly GCA_019114305.1 of Candidatus Hungatella pullicola. Classification (GTDB taxonomy): domain Bacteria; phylum Bacillota; class Clostridia; order Lachnospirales; family Lachnospiraceae; genus Hungatella_B; species Hungatella_B pullicola. The sequence goes on from DXFU01000060.1 coordinate 26,799, forward strand.
CCTGGATCCTGCAGCAAATACATGTATTATTGAAGTAGATGATAAGGGAGAAAATTTCCGTATCTGCTGGGGCTTGGTTAACGGCGGACGCCCAACCAGCGAGCTTCCTTCTCATTTGATGAACCATGAGGTGAAGAAAGAAGTAAGCGGCGGAAAGCACAGAGTTATTTATCATGCCCATCCTACAAATATTATTGCCCTTACCTTTGTTCTTCCTTTGGATGATAAGGTATTTACCAGAGAGCTGTGGGAAATGGCTACCGAGTGTCCTGTAGTATTTCCAGACGGCGTAGGCGTAGTAGGCTGGATGGTTCCAGGGGGAAGAGATATTGCTGTAGAGACCAGCAAGCTGATGAGAAAATATGATGTGGCTATCTGGGCTCACCACGGAATGTTTGTCTCCGGAGAAGATTTTGATCTTACCTTTGGCCTGATGCATACAGTGGAGAAATCAGCGGAAATTCTGGTTAAGGTACTGTCTATCCGTCCAGATAAACTGCAGACCATTACTCCTCAGAATTTCAGAGATCTGGCAGTGGACTTCCATGTAACACTTCCGGAGGAGTTCCTTTACGAGAAATAGAACATAAACAACAACAGAGGGGGCCATCTGATTCAAATCCATCAGATAACCCCCTCTGTTTCTGGACTTCAAAAAATTGGTGCCTGTGCAGGCGAAAATTTCGGAATACAGAATTTTTATAAGTGTAACTGGCAGGAGAAAAACAAAATTAGTATATTTTCTGCACAGCTGTTAATTTTCAGAATCATCCTCTACAATTGTGGTAGAGTCTGCTGCTTCTAAAGGAATTTCTCCCTGTACTGCCTCCTTTGGTTCTTCTGGCTGATGAAAGCTTCCGGCAGCGTAATCCAGACCGCCATCTTCCATCTCGTGGGGTTCTGAAGTATTCTTGTCAGTCTTGGAAGGATCCATCATGTCTTTGGCTGTGTAGGCTACTGCGGAAGCTGCTTCTTTGGCTGTGTCGGTTACCAGGCCGGCGGCATCCTTTACCATGTTTTTGGCTGCTCCTACAACATCTTTGGCAGCGTCAGCCATATCGGAAGCTGCTACTTTCAATTCGTCCTTGTCTGCGTGAAGGGATACATAGTTCCGATTCATCGTACTGTCAATTCTGGAAACATCTTCCTCCTCTTCATCTTCAAAATCGTGGAAATCTTCTTCAAGCTCCTTGTGGAAAGACTTATATTTTGTAAAATAAGAAATGCCTGCCGCCGCCGCTCCAGCCACAGTGGCCAGTATAACCAGCTTTCCTAAACCATTACCCTTTTTAGACATATGAACACTCCTTTCATTTTGCTCTTATTGTAATACTTATATGGAAAAAAATAAAGGTATATAATAAGAAAATTTCTATAAACTATGTAAGAAGGAGGGAAAATCGTAAGGAAATGGAAAAATTGTAAAAAATTAATAAAATTAGCACTCAATACTTGACAGTGCTAATAGTCAGTGATATAACTTAGTATGTGAGCAGAAGATAAGCTTTTCCCACAGGAAAAGAATAATAAGAGAAACCAATATGAGGAGGAATTGCAATGAAATTAGTTCCATTATTTGACAAAGTTGTTTTAAAACCACTGGTTGCAGAAGAGACTACAAAGTCAGGGATTGTTCTTCCGGGACAGGCTAAGGAGAAACCACAGCAGGCAGAAGTAATCGCTGTAGGACCTGGCGGACTGGTTGACGGCAAGGAAGTAACCATGCAGGTTAAAACAGGAGATAAAGTTATTTTCTCCAAGTACTCTGGAACAGAGGTTGAAACCGGAGAAAGTGACGAAAAGTATGTAATCGTTAAGCAGAGCGATATTTTAGCAGTAATTGAATAATAGATGAGGCATCGCCTCCTGTTGGACGGCGAACCTTTCATAATAATTATAGAACTGGAGGAATTCAATCATGGCAAAGCAGATTAAATATGGAGTAGACGCCAGGAAAGCTCTGGAGTCAGGCGTAAATCAGCTGGCTGATACAGTCAGAGTAACTCTTGGACCGAAAGGAAGAAACGTGGTACTGGATAAGTCCTTCGGCGCACCGCTTATTACAAATGATGGTGTTACAATTGCAAAGGAAATCGAACTGGAGGATCCGTATGAGAATATGGGCGCTCAGCTGGTTAAGGAAGTTGCCACAAAGACCAACGATGTAGCTGGTGATGGTACAACAACAGCAACAGTTCTTGCTCAGGCAATGATTAATGAAGGAATGAAGAACCTGGCAGCAGGCGCTAATCCTATTGTTTTAAGAAAAGGCATGAAGAAGGCCACAGAGGCAGCTGTTGAGGCAATTGCAAAGATGAGCCAGCCGATTAAGGGAAAAGCCTCTATCGCCAGAGTTGCCGCTATTTCCGCTGCTGATGATGAGGTTGGAGAGATGGTAGCAGACGCTATGGAGAAGGTATCCAACAACGGCGTTATTACCATTGAGGAATCCAAGACTATGAAGACAGAGCTGGATCTGGTAGAAGGTATGCAGTTTGACAGAGGATATGTTTCCGCTTATATGTGTACCGATATGGAAAAGATGGAAGCAAATCTTGATGATCCGTATATTTTAATTACAGATAAGAAAATCTCCAATATTCAGGAAATTCTTCCTCTGTTAGAGCAGGTGGTTCAGTCCGGCGCAAGACTTCTTATTATTGCTGAGGATATTGAAGGAGAGGCTCTTACAACTCTTATTGTTAATAAGCTGAGAGGAACCTTCAATGTTGTAGCTGTTAAGGCTCCTGGATATGGCGACAGAAGAAAAGAGATGCTTCAGGATATCGCAGTTCTCACAGGCGGCACCGTTATCTCCGAGGAACTGGGATATGAGTTAAAGAATACAACATTGGATCAGTTAGGACGTGCCAAATCCGTTAAGGTTCAGAAGGAAAATACAATTATCGTAGACGGCGAAGGCGATAAGGCTGCAATCGAGGCAAGAATTGGCCAGATTAAAGGTCAGATCGAAGAAACCACATCTGATTTTGACAGAGAGAAACTTCAGGAAAGACTTGCCAAGCTGTCAGGCGGCGTAGCTGTTATTCGTGTAGGTGCTGCTACAGAGACGGAAATGAAGGAAGCGAAGCTTCGTATGGAAGATGCCCTTTCTGCAGCAAGAGCAGCAGTAGAGGAAGGCATTATCGCAGGCGGCGGTTCTGCTTATATTCATGCTACCAAGGAAGTAGAAAGCGTTGTAAACGCTTTGGAAGGTGATGAGAAGACAGGCGGAAGAATTATTCTGAAGGCACTGGAAGCTCCTTTATATCACATTGTAGCCAACGCCGGACTGGAAGGCGCTGTTATTATCAGCAAGGTAAAAGAATCTCAGCCAGGCATTGGATTTGACGCATACAAGGAAGAGTACGTTGATATGGTAGAGGCAGGTATTCTGGATCCTACTAAGGTTACCAGAAGCGCACTGCAGAACGCTACCAGCGTTGCATCTACATTATTGACAACAGAATCAGTTGTTGCTAATATAAAAGAAAAAACACCTGCAGCACCGGCTCCAGGCGGAATGGACATGATGTAATGTAGCGTAAGGCAAGAGACGCAAGGGGGAAGATTTGCGGTACATTCGCAGATCTTTCCCTTTTATTATGTTACAGGAAGTTCCCCTGGAATGCCTGTGACGTAAAATAAATGCTATGCAGGCAAAGGAGAAAGGAACCAGTTATTATGAATGAGATGTATGCAGAATGGCTTGTAAAGAGAAAAACACCGGGGTATTCAGTCCTGCTGAAGGTCATTATGATCCTTCTGTGTGTGATTGCCGCTTTTCTGGCTGTTACTCCTCTTTTGGGGGTTTTTGGGGTAATTATCCTTCTTGTTGTGGGAGTTGGAACCTATTTCGTTTTCCGCAACTCTGAGGTAGAGTATGAATATCTGTATGTCGGAACCCAGCTTTCTGTAGATAAGATTTATGGACGGGCAAAAAGAAAAAAAGCCTGGGAGGGCTCCATGGAAGAAATTCAGATTGTAGCGCCTACCGGATCCACAGAGGCAAGAGACCACGAGGTTGCCAATATGAAGCTTTTAGATTTCTCCTCCCATGAACCGGGAGCTAAGACTTATACTTTAATCAGCCAGTCCGGCGGTAATGCCACAAAGATGATATTTGAACCAAATGATAAACTGCTTCATTGTATGAAGATGACCGCTCCGCGAAAGATTGTGGAGAAAGTATAGCTGCTGACTTAGATGAGGAGCTGCTGCGACAGCAGATGAAAATCTGCCAAAGCGGCAGCTCCTCTTTTCAATGAAGGATGGATACACAAATGGGGAAAAAGTTAAAAAAAGAAGATAGACGTAATTGACAACCAATATAAAATTTGTTAAACTTAGTTACTAACAAACCACATATATATTAGCCATATTAATAAAATTCGAAAGAAAGAGAGGAAAAATTAATGGGTACAATTATTGGCGAAGGCATTACTTTTGATGATGTGCTTTTGGTTCCATCTTACTCAGAAGTAATTCCTAATCAGGTTGATCTGACTACAAATCTTACAAAGACCATTAAGCTGAATATTCCGCTGATGAGTGCCGGTATGGATACCGTAACGGAGCATCGGATGGCCATTGCTATGGCAAGACAGGGAGGTATCGGCATCATTCATAAGAATATGTCCATCCAGGCCCAGGCAGATGAGGTTGATAAAGTAAAAAGGTCAGAAAATGGCGTTATAACTGACCCATTCTATCTTTCCCCTGAACACACATTAAAAGATGCAGACGAGTTGATGGGCAAGTTCCGGATTTCCGGCGTTCCTATTACAGAAGGACGTAAGTTGGTTGGAATCATTACCAACCGTGACTTAAAGTTTGAAGAGGATTATTCCAAGAAGATCAAGGAATGTATGACTTCTAAGAATCTGGTTACTGCCAGAGAAGGCATTACCATGATGGAAGCTAAGAAGATTCTTGCTAAGGCAAGAGTGGAGAAACTTCCTATTGTTGATGAGGACTTTAATTTAAAAGGACTTATTACAATTAAAGATATTGAAAAGCAGATTAAGTATCCTCTTTCTGCCAAAGATTCCCAGGGAAGACTTCTCTGCGGGGCTGCAGTAGGAATTACCGCTAATGTGCTGGAGCGTGTAGAGGCTCTGGTAAAGGCAAAAGTGGATGTGGTAGTTTTGGACTCTGCTCATGGTCATTCTGCCAATGTTTTAAAATGTGTAAAGATGATTAAAGAAGCCTATCCTGATCTTCAGGTAATTGCAGGAAACGTGGCTACAGGCGATGCTACAAGAGCGTTGATTGAGGCTGGCGCTGACGCGGTAAAAGTTGGTATCGGACCAGGTTCTATTTGTACAACCCGTGTGGTAGCAGGTATCGGTGTTCCTCAGATAACAGCGGTTATGGACTGCTATGCGGTAGCTAAGGAGTATGGTGTTCCGATTATTGCTGACGGCGGAATTAAGTTCTCCGGCGATCTTACAAAGGCAATCGCTGCCGGCGGAAGTGTGTGCATGATGGGAAGCATGTTTGCTGGCTGTGATGAGAGCCCGGGAACTTTTGAACTGTATCAGGGAAGAAAATATAAAGTATACAGAGGCATGGGTTCCATTGCTGCCATGGAAAACGGAAGCAAGGATCGCTATTTCCAGTCAGATGCCAAGAAGTTGGTTCCGGAAGGCGTAGAAGGACGGGTGGCCTACAAAGGCCTGGTAGAGGATACGGTATTCCAGATGCTTGGCGGCTTAAGAGCCGGCATGGGATACTGCGGAGCTAAGGATATTAAGACACTTCAGGAGACAGGAAGATTTGTTAAGATTTCATCTGCGTCTCTCAAAGAGAGTCATCCTCATGATATCCATATTACAAAAGAAGCTCCCAACTACAGCATTGACCAGTAATACGAGGATTTTTTTGAAACAGATATCATATGGAATGAACCAAAAGGCGTCAGCCTGGGAGCGAATCTCAGGCCGGCGCCTTTTTGAGTCAGCTTTTTTGTTTGTGGGGCAGACGGTTGCGGAAAAAACGTTTTTTCAGTTCGGAAAAATGAAAGGGAATAAGCGGGTATATATAGCTTTTCCCTGCAATGGTTCGGTTAAAGACAATGGCGCAGATACAGATGGCTGATCCAAGGAAAAATCCCCAGAAATTAAAGAGAGCAGTAAAAATAAGAATCAGAATTCTGGAAAATTTAAAGGCATAGCTCATTTCAAAGCTGGACTGTGAATAGTTTGCAATTGTAACAAAGGCCATATAAAGCATAGTCTCGCTGTTGAACCAGCCGGATTTTACCGAGTATTCCCCCATAACAATACCGGCAATTACGCTGAGAGGCGTGGTGAGCATACTGGGAGTGTTTACAGCAGCCAGCCTGAGACCATCGATGGCAAACTCCAGAATCAAAAGCTGATAAATAAGGGGAACATAGGCTGTGTCGGAAAGCTGTATAAACTCCAGCCAGGAAGGAATGATTTCTGGATTCTGCATAAAAAGCAGCCATAATGGAGTGAGAAACAAGGTCAAGAGGGAAATAATCATTCGCGACAGCCGCAGATAAGTTCCGGTAATAGGAGGAAAGTAATAGTCGTCTGCTTCCTCTATGATATCAAAGACAGAGGAAGGGAGAATCATGGCAGACGGGGAGGTATCAACCAGAATAACAATATTGCCCTCTAATATGGAAGCGGCAGCGGTATCAGGCCGTTCAGAAAATTTGAATTTTGGAAAAGGGTTGTACCATTTATGAGGGTAAATACACTCCGCCAGGCTCTCCTGATTCATGGTAAGGGCATCTACCTCAACCGTCTGAATCCGTTTTTTTACTTGATCCAGCAGATTTTCATCCACTCTCTCTTTCATGTAGCAAATGGCAATGTCTGTATGGGAGCTTTCACCGGCAGTTACAATTTCCATTGTTAGCTTTGGGTCCCGAATACGCCGTCGTATGAGGGCAGTGTTAAAAATCAGTGTTTCTACGAAACCATCCCGGGAGCCCCTCAGCACTTTGTCTTTGTCAGGTTCAGATACGCTTCTGGCTGGGTAAGTACGGCAGTCCAGAGTGAAGCAGCAGTCATACCCGTCTACAAACAGGCAGGAAACTCCCATAAGAAGCTGGGAAATCATTTCCTGGCTTGTGTATACCAGACCAACTTCCCCGTAGGGAAGATATTCCTTGGAAAATTGGTGTGGATCTTCCGGGTAATCCCCCTGCTTTATGGTGAAAAAGGACTGGAGAATCCTGAGCCATACCTCGTCTTTGGTAAAACCGTCAATGAAGTAGAGGCAGATATCCCTGCCTCCTGCGTGAATCACTCGGTAGACAATATCAAAGTTGGTATTTACGTCAAGTTTTTCCTGGAGATATTCCATATTCTGGGAAAGCTCTTTTGAAAATTCCATATTTTTCTCCTTTTCTGATTCTGTGCCGCTGCTGCCGCGGCTGTCAGCATACTGAGCAGCCGGAGAAAAGGGCAAAGGTTTACAGAATCTCTTTTGATGATACGGGAATAATAACAGTATGTCCCTGCCTACAGGTAAAAATGCGCTGAATTTGAAAGGCAGTTGTTGAAAAATATGGAAAAAATGAGGGAAATAATATTTAGAAAAGCATATATATTTGGTAAAATATACTGAAAATGTTGACTTTTTCAAGGTAAAGTGGTATATTGTTTTATGTGAGAAGCACAATGGGGTGCCTTACATGTATGATTATGGCATGGGGATGCCAGATTGTATGAACAGAATAATGTTAGGTTTTTGATCGTGATGAAGGACTGCTTTCTGTGGGGGGAGAGCGGTCCTTTTACATTGGGCACTTTTGGATAAAAAGAGACTGCCAAGACGAAGCTTGACAGTCCACTTTCATGCAGCATATGGCTGGATTCTCTGCTGCTGCGTTTGTCTAGCGGAGAGTGAGGGGTTCGAACCCTCGGTACCTAAAAGATACACTGATTTTCGAGACCAGCTCCTTCGACCACTCGGACAACTCTCCTTTTATCACCTGATGAAAATTGGATGATATGGTAAAAATCCGTTGATAAGACAACGCCTAAATTATACACGAAAATTTCTGTTTTGTGTAGTGGAAAATGAAAAAAAACTTTATCTTTATGGATTCTTTCTACTTGCATGAAAGAAGGAGGAGGGGTATAATCACCATGTTGCAGGGCCTGAAGGACTCTGTGGGAATGTTTTATGAAAGTTAAGCTGTACATACATTGGGAGGAAAGTATGGAAAAAGTACAGAGAAAGAACGGGGAGACAAAGGAGATAATCAGACGTTACAGAACCTTCCGCTATGAGCTGATTGCAGAGGGCGTAGCTGTGGGAGCTTTGTCCGGCTTAGTTGTGGTGGCCTTTCGATACCTGGTGGCCTATGGCGATGCCATTCTTCACGCCATTCTTAATTTTGCCAGGGAAAATTTGTGGTGTATTCCCCTGTGGTTCGTGTTTCTTTTGGCGGCTGCTTTTGTGGTATCAAAACTCCTTCAGTGGGAGCCTTTGATTTCAGGAAGCGGAATTCCCCAGGTAGAGGGAGAAATGCTGGGTGAATTTGATTCCTGTTGGTATCGGGTGCTTTTGGCGAAGCTGGCCGGAGGCCTTTTAAGTCTTGGCTGCGGCCTTAGCCTGGGACGGGAAGGCCCCAGCATTCAGCTGGGGGCAATGATGGCAAAGGGAGTTTCCAGGGTGTTGGGGAGAGTGAAAACAGAGGAAAAGCTTCTTATGACATGCGGAGCTACGGCCGGACTGTCCGCAGCTTTCAACGCTCCTATTGCGGGAGTTTTGTTTTCTCTGGAGGAAATTCACCGCCATTTTTCGCCGGAAGTTCTTTTGTCCTGTATGGCGTCATCTATAACCGCGGATTTTGTTTCCAGAAATGTGTTTGGATTGAAGCCGGTATTTCATTTTCAGGACATTGAAATGCTTCCATTGGCGGACTATGGCCATGTGCTGGCGCTGGGACTTTTGCTGGGAATTATGGGAGTTGTCTATAACCGATCCATTAAAATGTCTCAGGACTGTTTTCAGAAGATTTCCACCCATACGGTGCGTTTGATGGTTCCCTTCCTTTTGGCTGGAACTTTTGGATTCCTTTATCCTGCTGTTTTAGGGGGAGGCCACTCCTTGGTGGAAGAGCTGTCCTCAGGAAATATGATTTTATCCGGACTTTTGCTTTTGTTTTTGCTTAAGTTCTTATTTTCCATGGTAAGCTTTGGTTCTGGAGCGCCGGGAGGAATTTTCCTTCCGCTCCTTGTGTTGGGAGCCGTTATTGGAAGTATTTATTATCAGGGCGCTGATATGTTTTTTGTCTCCCTGGATGGATTTCTGGGGAACTTTATTATTCTTGGCATGGCAGGATATTTTTCCGCCATTGTACGAGCGCCTATTACGGGAATTATTCTGATCAGCGAAATGACAGGATCCTTTTCCCATCTTTTGACGTTGTCCATTGTGTCTCTGGTTGCCTATATTGTGCCTGACTTTCTTCGCTGCCCGCCGATCTATGATCAGCTGCTTCACCGGCTGCTGGCAAAGGAGAAAAAGACAGATTCTAATTTGAGTCATGTGGAAAAAATTCTTGTGGAAGGAACCATCGCCCACGGTTCCAGAGCGGAGGGCAGCAGAATATCACAGATGCCGTGGCCCAGAAATTGTCTTGTTGTTTCTCTTATGAGGGCAGAGGAGGAGACGCTTCCTCATGGTCAGACCAAACTTCAGGCAGGAGATCGGATTGTAGTGCTTTGTGATGAGACAGCGGAAAGCTCTCTAAAGAAAATAATTCAGGAAGAGTGCGAGACTGTGGAGGTTTGAAAAAAGACACCGTAGAAACATCATAGGAGGATGAATGTGAAGATTAAAACAGATTACCGCCATACGGTAAACGCGTGCTACCTTGGGTATGTGACTCAGGCGATTATCAATAATTTTGCACCCCTGTTGTTTTTAACTTTTCAGAGGGACTATGGCCTTTCTCTGGGGGAGCTGTCTTTTTTAGTGTCCTTAAATTTTGGAGTCCAGCTTTTGGTGGACTGTATCGCCGCAAAATACGCCGATCGACTGGGGTACCGGAGGTGTGTAATCCTGGCTCATATATGCGCTGGAGGCGGACTGATCGCTATGGCTGTGCTGCCGGAGATATGTTCCGTTCCGCTTTTGGGGCTGATTCTGGCAATTGTACTGTATGCTGTCGGAGGCGGACTGATAGAGGTACTTATCAGCCCTATTGTTGAGGCCTGTCCTTCAGGGCGGAAAGAGGCTGCCATGAGCCTTCTTCACTCTTTTTACTGCTGGGGACATATGGGAGTTGTTCTTTTGTCCACCTTGTTTTTTGCCCTGGCAGGGATCCGGCATTGGAAGATACTGGCCATTTGCTGGTCGGCAGTACCTCTTTTTAACGTGTGGTATTTTTCTAAAGTGCCCATTCGTACATTGGCAGAGAACAGGGAAGGAGAGACTATGACCGGGCGTCAGCTGATAGTCCGGGGAAGCTTCTGGCTTATGATTCTTCTTATGGTGTGCGCCGGAGCCAGCGAGCAGTCTGTGAGCCAGTGGGCTTCCGCCTTTGCGGAATCGGCCCTCCATGTAAGTAAAAGTATGGGTGATATAGCCGGTCCCTGTGCGTTTGCCTGCTTTATGGGAACTGCCAGGGTTTTGTCGGCAAAATTAAGTGAACGGATTTCTTTGGAGCGGATTATGTTAGGAAGCAGTTTTCTGGCTGTGGTCAGTTATCTTTTGATTTCCCTGTCCCCTTATCCCCTTCTTGGTTTGTTTGGCTGTGCCCTTTGCGGTTTTTCGGTAGCTTCTTTGTGGCCATCTACGTTCAGCCTGTCTATGAAGAAAATACCTTCAGGGGGAACTGCTATGTTTGCCTTCTTTGCTCTGGCTGGAGATGTAGGCTGCAGCGTTGGACCTTTTTTGGTGGGAAGCGTTTCAGGGCTGTTTCAGGATAATTTGAGAATTGGAATTCTGGCAGCGGTGATTTTCCCCCTTCTTATGGCAGGAGGACTGATTCTGTCTTCCAGAGTAAGACCGCATGTGTCTGCCAGGGCAGGTTCTCGAGATATTTGAATTTGACCCTCTTATAGGCGGGGAAACTATCACAGGAACAACTGCTTATTCCCTGTTTTCGGGAAAAAGTTTGGAAAAAGCCAGATGAAACAAAAAACCTCCCAGGCAGATGGAAAAAAGATAGATAAGATTGCCTACCAGGATTCCGGTTTTTAAGGCGATTTGGTGAAAGACGGCCTGAGTGGAAGGATAGTAAGGGGAAATATAAAACATATCTGCCCTTCCTGCAGGTTTTGCCAGTATATTGATGGCGCTGGCAATCAGGCAGCAAATGCCGAACAGGGGAAGAGTAGAGAAGTATCCTTTCAGACTGTGATCGCTTTTTCCTGAAAAACCAATGAGAAGTCCGATGAATATAAGGAGAATATGCCACAGAAGACCGTGAAGGGTGAGAAACCAGTAAGGATGAAACAGCCCGGATGGCTCAGCAAGAGCCATGACTCCGCCTAAAAGGTTAAAGTCCTGCATAAAGGTATAGAAGATGATTCCGTATTTTGTTTTGGAAACCAAAGGGAGAATCAGGCAGAAATACATGGGAAGGCTGCACAGCTGAAAGGGAAAATACCACCAGTCATAGGTCTTTCCGTTGACAATATAGTATAGAAAAAACTGTTTGACCAGTTCGCTGACACCAAGAATGACTCCGCAGAGGAAGAGAATCCTGTCTGTGGAGCTTTTTTTATGTTTGGACAGAACATAGGCCAGAAAAACAGAGAGAATCAATCCGGCGGCTGCAGTAAGAAGGTGAAAGGCAGAGCAGGGGGCCGGAGGCGTCATAGGCCAGGCAATTTTCTGCATCAAAGCTTCCATATAGAATTCCTCCTTCTGTCAGCAGCTGTAAAAATAGGGGTTAAAAGTTTCATCATCTTGGACAAGTTTAAGCCTGTGCCGAAAGGAAGTCAAGATTTTCTTCCAAAAACCAGAATAGGACTTGATTAATTTGAAAAATGCTATATAATGTATATCTGATACATAGATTATATTTATGCACAAAAATGCATAGGAAAGGTTCCGGGGCCTGATGCCCCAAATGAAAGCGCTGATTTGTGCATGGAATGGAGGAAGATTATGAAAAAGAATATGCTGGTTATGGCAGCTGCCGTATGCATGACAGCAGTTTTGAGCGCCTGCTCAAGCGGCAGTACAGAGACAACAGCCGCAGCTGCGGATACATCCGCAGAAGCAGCAGAAGATACAACTGCGGCAGAGTCTGCCAAGGAAGAGTCTGCGGAAGCGGCGGATGCTGGAGAAGAGTCTACAGAGGCTGCAGGCGGCACGTTGATTATGGTAACCAATGCGGAGTTCCCTCCTTATGAGTACCATGAGAACAATGAAATTGTAGGAATTGACGTTGACATTGCAAAAGCGATTGCAGAGCATATGGGTATGGAACTGGAGATTCAGGATATGGCTTTCGATTCCCTTATTCCCGCGGTGGATTCAGGAAAGGCTGATTTCGCAGCTGCAGGAATGACGGTTGATCCGGATCGTCAGCAGTTTGTGGATTTTACAGACACTTATGCTGAGGCAGCTCAGGTTATTATTGTGAAAGAGGGCAGTGAGATTGCCACTCCAGATGATCTGGCAGGCAAGACAATCGGTGTACAGACAGGTACTACTGGCGATATGTATGCAGATGATATTCAGGATGCAGAAGTACAGCGTTTTAACAAGGGTATGGATGCGGTTATGGCTTTGACCCAGGATAAGATAGACGCGGTAATCATTGACCGTGAGCCTGCAAAGGTGTTTGTAGAGGAGAATGAGGGATTAACGATCTTAGACGAGGCCTTTACAGAGGAAGAATACGCAATTGCCGTTAAGAAGGGCAATACAGAATTGTTAAACAGCATGAATGAGGCAATCAAGGAATTAAAGGATTCCGGAGAGTTACAGGCAATTGTTGATAAGTACATAGCAGCTGAATAAAAAAGGAAGAGTGGCATGTGGGAAAAATTATGTAACGATTTCTATATCAACTTTATTAAGGACGACCGTTGGATGTATATCACTGATGGTCTTCAAAATACGCTGAAAATAACGTTTTTTGCGGTGCTGATAGGTATTGCTTTAGGTTTTCTTGTGGCGATGGTTCGTTCTACCTATGAGAATACCGGAAAGCTTAAGATTCTCAATGGAATTTGTACCATTTACCTGACGGTTATCCGGGGAACTCCTGTAGTAGTTCAGTTGATGATCATGTATTTCATTATTTTTTCCACGGTAGATCCGGGACAGGTGACTACGGCAATTCTTGCTTTTGGTATTAATTCCGGAGCTTATGTGGCAGAGATTTTCCGAAGCGGAATTAATTCCATTGAACGGGGACAGTTTGAGGCAGGACGAAGCCTTGGTTTCAATTATGCCCAGACTATGTGGTATATTATTATGCCTCAGGCTTTTAGAAATGTAATCCCTACTCTGGCCAATGAGTTTATCGTTCTTTTAAAGGAGACATCTGTTGCCGGATATATTGGACTTCAGGATCTTACAAAGGGCGGAGATATTATTCGAAGCAGAACTTATTCTGCTTTTATGCCCCTGATCGCGGTAGCTCTGATTTATCTGGTAATGGTTATGGTATTCTCCTATCTGGTGAAGCTGATGGAGAGGAGGCTTAAGAGAAGTGAGCATTAATCATAAAGAAAAACCTCTGATTCAGGTGCGGAATCTGGGAAAGAAATTCGGTGACCTGGAGGTGTTAAAAGATATTTCCGTAGACATCTATAAAGGTGACGTTGTCTGTGTGATTGGGCCATCCGGTTCCGGAAAAAGTACATTTCTTCGGTGTCTGAACCGTCTGGAGGATCCTACCTCCGGTCATATTCTCTTTGAGGATGTGGATATTGTTGACAAGAAAACCGATATAGACAAACACCGCCAGAAAATGGGAATGGTGTTTCAGCAGTTTAATTTGTTCCCTCATATGACGATCTTAAAGAATCTGACCCTGGCGCCTATGAAACTTCAGGGAAGAAGTCAGGCAGATGCGGAAAAGCAGGCAATGGAGCTTCTCAAAAAGGTAGGGCTTGCGGATCGGGCTCAGGCTTATCCGAATCAGCTGTCCGGCGGTCAGAAGCAGAGAATTGCCATAGTGAGAGCGCTCTGCATGAACCCTGATGTTATGCTTTTTGACGAGCCTACTTCCGCCTTGGATCCGGAGATGGTAGGAGAGGTTCTTAATGTTATGAGAGAGCTGGCTGAAGAAAAGATGACTATGGTAGTGGTAACCCATGAGATGGGATTCGCCAGAGAAGTGGCTACCAGGGTTATGTTTATGGATGGAGGATATTTCCTGGAGGAAAATGAGCCTAAGGAATTTTTCGCCAATCCGAAAAATGAAAGATTAAAAAGCTTTTTAAGCAAGGTGCTTTAATCTTATATAAGCGGATACCCCGTGTTTGTTTTTTAGGGGGTATCTGCTTTTTTGCATTGTGGCCAAGGGAGCGCCCTAGGAAAAATAGATCTCGTTGGCGGTTTTGTAAAATACCAGCTCTTTTTCCATGTCTGTAAACACATCGCTTTCCATAGCGTAATTGACCAGATGTTCATAAGTATCCCTGCATAAAGTTGAGGGAAGGTCAGAACCGAACATCATGCGGTCTGCCCCCACAATTTTTTTACCCATTCGTAAGTAATGCCTTGCGTGTTCATAGGGGTAGGTTTCCGGCCTTTGGTTGGCAGGAAGAGCGGCAAGATCAAACCAGACGTTAGGAAGATTCAGGCGCTTCAGTCCCTCTGTCACAGCCTCTTCGTCCTTTGGAAGGGGAGCCAGAAGGTGGCAGATTACGAATTTTACATCGGGATAGCGAAGAATGGCCCTTCTCAAAGGTTCGATCTGCCAGCAGGGATTGCCTGCTCTTCCTATATCAATAACAAAGGTCAGTTTCTTTTCTCTGGCGTAGGAGTAAGCTTCATCCATTACCGGCCCATCCAGGGGAAGGGGAGGATGATAGCTCATCAATCCGGAGCCGTTGCTTACCTCAAATTTTACAATTTTAAATTTCAGCTGGTCAAACAAATAGGTGAGAATCTTGTCCTTTTGGGCGCAGAAAGGATCATAGGCAGCGGCACCTGTGAAACGATCCGGATATTTCTGCATCGCTTCCCAGGTGTACAGGTTCTGGAAGCCAAAGTAATTGCCCTGGAGAAGAACCGCCTTTTCCACGTTATGTTTATCCATCAGCTCAATTACCTTTTCGGGAGTCACGTCATATTCTCCCAGCTCTTTCGGGATCATATTAATTACCTGTCCGCTGGCATAGACAGCCTTTCCGCCGCCGCAGGGTCTTAATTCCCCCTGAGAGCCAAAGCCGGCGATGCATTGAACCAGATGGGCGTGAGCGTCAATTATTTTCATCAATCATCATCCTTTCTTGTAATACTTATCTGGTTTTCTCTGATAGTTCCATTATAACAGCAGAGAAAAGACAATACAATTCCAATAAGCCTTTGCTTGCCTTTTAAAGTCCGCCTATGTATAATAGAGAGAAATGCAAAAAGGAGTGAGAGAAGATGGCCGGTTTTCCGTTTTTTATAGAGATGGAGGGAAAGAAAGGCCTTGTGGCGGGAGGAGGAAAGGTTGCCCTGCGAAAGGTAAAGACCCTTCTGGAGTTTGGACCGGAGATTGTGGTGGTATCCCCTGCCGTGATTCCTCCCTTTGAAGAGCTGAAAACCGCTTTTCCCCAAAAGCTGAGCCTTCAGTATCGGACCGTAAGGAAGGAAGACCTTGAGCATGTGGATTTTGTCATTGCTGCTACAGATGATATGGAACTGAACCGGAAGCTTGCTGCCTTCTGCAGGGAGAAACGAATTCTGGCCAATACAGCAGACGGAGGGGAGGAAGGTTTCTTTTTCTTTCCGGCCGTAGCGAAGGAAGGGGGCGTTACTCTGGCAGTTTCCACGGATGGAGCCAGTCCCAGTCTGGCTGCAAAACTGAAGGAACAGGCATCTGCCCTGCTTACCAGGGAAGTGGGACAGCTGGCTTTACAGCTGGGGCAGGTGAGGGAGAGAGTAAAAAATGAAATCAGATCTCAGCCTGTTCGCAGAGAAATTCTTAAAGGGCTGGCAGAAGAGGGAGTGAGGCTTGGAGGGCCTCTGCCTCAGGCGGCAATAGATCAGAAGATAGAAGAAAAGCAGAGGATATGGATTATGGATAAGGGAGAGACAAAGATTCGCCTGGGAACAAGAACAAGCGCTCTGGCCCTGGCTCAGACAGAGATTATTTCACAGAAGCTAAAGGCTGTGTGGCCGGGACTTAAGACAGAGTTTATAACAAAGATAACAGAGGGAGACCGAATTTTAAATAAGCCGCTGCTGGAATTTGGAGGAAAGGGCGTATTTGTTACGGAATTTGAACAGGGACTGTTAAATGGAGAAATTGACTTTGCAGTTCACAGCGCCAAGGATATGCCAATGATTCTGGAAGACGGACTGGCGGTGGTGGCGGTCCCCAGGCGGGAAGATCCCAGAGATGTGCTCATAACTATGGCGGGGACAAAGTTGGAAAGCAAAAAGGAGATTGTAATAGGAACTTCCAGTTTGAGAAGGCAGCTGCAGGTGGAGGAACTGGGAAAGGAATTATGGCCTGGCGTTTCCGTAACATGTGCAAACCTAAGAGGAAATGTAAATACCCGTCTGGGGAAACTGGAGGAAGGCGGGTATGATGCCATCATTCTGGCGGCAGCAGGACTGAAACGTTTGGGGCTTGAAAAAGAAAGCCGCTATCAGTACCATTATTTTTCCTGTGAGGAGTTTATTCCCGCGGGAGGACAGGGGATTTTGGCAGTGGAGGGGAGGCTTGACGACCCTCTGAGAGAAGTAGCGGTTCGTATCCAGCATGAAGAGACTGCCTGCTGTCTCAGACTGGAGAGAAGAATTTTAAGGCTTCTGGATGCCGGTTGCCACGAACCTGTGGGAGTGTATTCCTGGCTGGAAGGGAAAACAATGAATGTTATGGGAATTAACAGAAGAAACGGTAAAGTCAAACGAGTGCGCCTGTCAGCCAATTTGGATCAGATGGAAGAGCTGGCATTTCAGGCGGCGAAAGGATTGAGTTAAATGGAAAAAAAAGGCTGGATTGCTCTGGTAGGAGCCGGACCGGGAGATCCCGGACTGATTACATGGAAGGGGCTGAAGCGGCTGAGAGAATGTCAGGCGCTGGTGTATGATTCTCTGGTTTGTCAGCGGCTTCTGGAGGAAGCTCCAAGAAACTGCAGGAAGATTTATGTGGGAAAAAGGGCTGGCCGTCATTCCATGAAACAGGAGGAAATTAATCAGATTCTCATAGAGCTGTCTGCTCAGGGACTGAATACAGTAAGGCTGAAAGGGGGCGACCCTTTTGTCTTTGGCAGGGGAGGAGAGGAGGCAATAGCTCTGGCGTCCGCCTGTGTTCCTTATGAGGTGATCCCTGGGGTTACCGCTGCCACCGGAGCGCCTATGGCAGTGGGAATTCCAGTTACCCATCGGTCTGTGAGCAGAAGCGTTCACCTGATTACCGGTCATACCATGGAAGGAAAGGAGGGGCTGCCTGAGCAGCTTCCCATTCTTGCAGAACTTTCCGGAACTCTTGTGTTTTATATGGGCCTCAACAATCTTTCGGCCATTGTTGATGCTCTATTAAAAAACGGAAAAAGACCGGATACGCCGGCCGCTCTTATTGAAAGCGGAACTCTTCCCTGGCAGAGATGGGTGAGAGGAAGGCTGGATACCATTGAGGCGGAGGCAGAGAAAGAAAACATAGCTTCTCCGGCTTTGATTGTCATTGGACCGGCGGCTTCCATGGATTTGCGATGCGGAACAACCTATCCTCTTTTGGGAGCTGCAGTAGGAGTTACTGGTACAGATTCCTTTACGGGAAAGCTGAGAGAAACCCTGGAAAATCTGGGAGCTTATACGGAAAGGCCTCTGTCTATGGAGATTGTGTCCATGAGGCGGGAAGAGGCGATGAAAAAAGCTTATAAGGAATTACCTTCCTTTCACTGGATTGTTTTTACCAGTTCCAATGGAGTGGAAGAGTTCTTTAAAGGACTGCTGGAAGACAGGAAGGATTTCAGGAAACTGTCTCATGTGAAATTCGCTGTAATCGGAGAGGGAACGGCGCAGAAACTGGAGTCTTTTGGATTTTTTTATGATTATATGCCTTCCAGCTATTGTGCCGAAGACCTTGGAAAAGGGCTGGCGGCTGAGGTAAAAGAAGGAGAAAAGGTTCTTATTCCACGATCAGCAGCAGGTTCTCCAGAACTTACCAGAAGTTTAAAAGAAGCGGGAGTAGATTTCCTTGATGTAGCTTTGTACCAGGCTAAGGAGAGAAAGGAGATACGGTCTGTCAATCTGGAACATCTCAACTACCTGGTATTTGCCAGCGGGTCCGGGGTTCAGGGGTTTTTTAAGGATTCCGGTCTCACAGTGCCGAAGAGAACAAAGCTTGTGTGCATTGGCCGGATTACTGCTAAGGCGCTGGAGGAATGGGGGTATAAAGCTGATTTGACAGCTTCTGATTACACAGTGACTGGAATCGCTGATGTTTTGGCTTTGGACTGGGAAAAAGAGAAATCAAATCTAAAAATTTAATTAAGAGCATAAACAAATACTGTTTTCCCTTGCTATTTTCGGAAAATCATTATATCTTGTATAGGAAGCTAAATTTTTCCCGAAGGAGGAAGGAAAATGAAATATTTGGTTGTGTATACAAGCAAAACTGGAAATACAGAAAAAATTGCCACTGAAATTTTTAAAACGCTTCCCGGCAAGTCTAAAGATATACAGAGAGTAGAGGAATTAAACGGACAGGAGGCAGAAACCTATTTTGTGGGCTTTTGGAATGACCGGGGCACCTGCAGCGGTTCTATTATGGACTTTCTGTCTTCCATTCATGGAAAGAGGGTTGCTCTCTTTGGGACCTGTGGAATGAGCGGAGACAAAGAGTATTACAAACAGGTAGAGTCCAGGGTTTCCGTATTTGTTCCTGATGACTGCCAGTATTTGGGGTGTTTTCTGTGCGGCGGCCGTATGAGACCGGAGATTCTGCAGAAGTATCGCCAGATGCAGCAAGTAAATGATTCCCCCCAAATTAAGAAACTAATAGCGGCCTACGAAGAGGGAATGCTCCATCCAAACCAGGAAGATTTGGATAAGGCAAAACGTTTTGTTCTTTCTTTGATCGAGAACATACAGACAGATTTAAAAGGAGAAAAATGATGGGTATGAAAGATGAGCATGGCTCTGACAGAAACACAAAAAAGTCTTTTATTTATTATTACATTATTGTAATGGTTATTATGATCCTGTTTAACGCTCTGACAGTTCCGTGGATTCAGTCCAAGAGGATTGTTGAAGTGCCTTACAGCTCGTTTCTGGAAATGATTGACCAGGGACAGGTTAAGGCTGTATACCGGACTGATACAGAAATTCAGTTTCTCGCTGAATCAGGGGAAGTCAATCGGCTGGGTGAAAAGATATACGGTACCTACAAGACAGGACTCTGGCCGGATGATCAGCTGTTAAACCGTCTGCAGGAAAATAATGTGGAGGAGTACGATCAGGCGATTGTAGAGCAGATGTCTCCCCTTCTGTCTTTTCTTCTCACCTGGATTCTTCCTATTCTGATTTTTGTATTTTTAGGAAATTTTATGTCAAGGCAGATGCAGAAGAGAATGGGAGGCGGAAACGCTATGACCTTTGGCAAGTCCAATGCCAAAATCTATGCGGAGTCTGAGACCGGAAAAACATTTCAGGATGTAGCGGGACAGGAGGAGGCCAAGGAGGCATTAAAGGAAATCGTAGATTTCCTTCACAATCCCCAGAAGTATTCCGATATTGGAGCATCTCTTCCCAAAGGAGCTTTGTTGGTAGGCCCTCCGGGAACTGGTAAAACTCTTCTTGCCAAAGCAGTAGCCGGCGAGGCCCACGTACCATTTTTCTCCATTTCAGGTTCAGAATTTGTGGAAATGTTTGTAGGTATGGGTGCAGCCAAGGTAAGGGATCTGTTTAAGCAGGCAAATGAAAAAGCTCCCTGTATTGTATTTATTGATGAAATTGATACCATCGGTAAGAAGAGAGACGGAGGCGGAATCACAGGCAATGACGAGAGAGAGCAGACATTGAACCAGCTTCTTGCGGAGATGGACGGATTTGACGGACGAAAAGGCGTTGTGATTCTGGCTGCCACCAACAGACCGGATTCCCTGGACAAAGCCCTTCTCCGTCCCGGACGTTTTGACAGGAGAATTCCGGTAGAGCTTCCTGATTTAAGCGGAAGAGAAGCGATTTTAAAGGTTCATGGAAAAACAGTGAAGCTTTCCGATAATGTGGATTTTCATGGAATCGCTTTGGCAACAGCAGGAGCCAGCGGCGCGGAGCTTGCCAATATTGTCAATGAGGCTGCTCTCAGAGCAGTACGTATGGGCCGTCGTACCGTAACCCAGGAAGATCTGGAGGAGAGTGTTGAGGTGGTAATCGCCGGCTATCAGAAAAAGGATGCAGTGGTCAGCACCAGAGAGAGAAAAATCATCGCTTACCACGAAGTAGGACACGCCCTTGTGGCAGCCTGTCAGACTCACTCCGCTCCGGTGCATAAGATTACCATAATTCCAAGAACATCAGGAGCGCTGGGATATACCATGCAGGTGGACGAGGAACAGAAATATTTGATGACAAAGGATGAGGCCCTTAACAAGATTGCCACTTTTACCGGAGGACGGGCGGCGGAAGAGCTGATTTTCCATTCTGTCACCAGCGGAGCTTCCAATGACATTGAGCAGGCCACGAAAATCGCAAGAGCTATGGTAACCCGCTTCGGAATGAGCGATCGGTTTGATATGGTAGCGCTGGAGACTGTTACCAACCAATATTTGGGAGGAGATACTTCCCTGGCCTGCGCCCCGGAGACATCAAGGGAAATTGATGAGGAAGTAATCCGTATTGTTAAGGAGCAGCATCAGAAAGCTCTGGATATTCTTAAACAGAATGAGAATAAGCTTCATCAGATTGCTGCCTATCTTTTAGAGAGAGAGACAATTACAGGCGAGGAATTTATAGAGATATTTAACAGAGAAGACAAGATCCAGGGGCTGCCAGGTTAGGACAGATTTCTGAAATATAAAAATGGGATTGACAAGCAATTCTTCACTGTGGTACACTATTTCAGTATGAAAAAACGCCGATGCTCAGCACAAGGGAGACTCCATCCTGTGCCTGGTATACGGTAAGAATCAGTTAAAGGAGGAAATCAACATGATTTCAAAGGAAAAGAAAGCAGCTATTATCGCAGAATATGGAAGAAAGCCTGGGGACACAGGTTCACCAGAAGTTCAGATCGCTATTTTAACAGCAAGAATTGCTGAATTAACAGAGCACCTTCAGAAGAATCCTAAGGATCATCACTCCAGAAGAGGTCTTCTGATGATGGTTGGACAGAGAAGAGGTCTTCTTGATTACTTAAAGAAGACAGATCTTGAAGGTTACCGTGCGTTAATCGAGAAGTTAGGAATCAGAAAATAGTACAGGCTTTAGGGTGGAGACATCTCCACCCTATCTGTGTATTACTGCGAAAATTATGACGCCTTACAGGCGGCGCTGATTTATGGCATGTGCCCGCTGTATTTTCATGGAGCAGCGGCTTGTTCGCTGAGGGCACATGAATGGTTCCAATGAAAAACAGCATATGTCAGGCAGAGGTATTTTCCGAGACCGCTGATGTACCTGTATCTCTCTGGACAGAACTGCAGGCAGATCAGTAGTTTCGGCAGCTTCTGCTGACAAAAGAATCGTTTAATTTATTTGTTAAAGGAGATTAGAACATGTATAAGAGTTTCAGTATGGAGCTGGCTGGAAGAACTCTGACCGTTGATGTGGGCAGAGTGGCAAAGCAGGCCAACGGAGCCGCGTTTATGCACTATGGAGATACGGTGGTTCTTTCTACTGCCACTGCTTCCGATAAGCCGAGAGACGGCATTGATTTCTTCCCTCTCAGCGTTGAATATGAGGAGAAGCTGTATGCTGTGGGAAAGATTCCCGGAGGCTTTAATAAGAGAGAGGGGAAGGCTTCTGAGAATGCCATCCTTACTTCCAGAGTTATTGACCGCCCTATGCGCCCTCTGTTTCCAAAGGATTACCGCAATGATGTGACTTTGGACAATCTGGTGCTCAGCGTGGACCAGGACTGCAGCCCTGAGCTGACTGCAATGCTGGGGTCCGCTATTGCAACCTGCATTTCCGATATTCCCTTTGACGGCCCGTGTGCAACCACGCAGATCGGTCTGGTAGACGGAGAGTTTGTGGTAAACCCGACCCAGGCTCAGAAAATAGCTTCAGACATGGCGCTGACTGTTGCCTCTACCAGAGAGAAGGTAATTATGATCGAGGCCGGAGCCAACGAGGTGCCTGAGGATGTAATGATTGAGGCTATTTTCAAAGCCCATGAAGTAAATCAGGAAATTATTCAGTTTATTGATACAATTGTTGCTGAGTGCGGCAAGCCGAAGCATGAATATGTGAGCTGTGCCATCCCTGATGAGCTTTTTGAGGCCATAAAGGAACTGGTTCCTGCTGAGGAGATGGAGGTTGCTGTATTTACAGACGACAAGCAGACCAGAGAGGAAAATATTAAGAAGATTACAGAAAAGCTGGAAGAGGCCTTTGCTGAGAAGGAAGAATGGCTTCCGCTGATTGGCGACGCTGTATACCAGTATCAGAAGAAGACTGTACGAAAGATGATTCTTAAGGATCACAAGCGTCCTGACGGAAGGGCTATGGATGAGATCCGTCCTCTGGCGGCAGAGATTGACCTGCTTCCAAGAGTTCACGGTTCCGCTATGTTTACAAGAGGACAGACTCAGATCCTCAACATCTGTACTCTTGCTCCTTTGTCCGAGAGCCAGAGACTGGACGGAATTGATGACATGGAGACTTCCAAACGCTACATGCACCACTATAATTTTCCATCCTTCTCTGTAGGCGAGACCAAGCCTTCCAGAGGACCGGGAAGAAGAGAGATCGGTCATGGAGCATTGGCTGAGAGAGCCTTGGTTCCTGTCCTTCCTTCTGAGGAAGAGTTCCCATACGCAATCCGTA
The DNA here is from genome assembly GCA_019114305.1 of Candidatus Hungatella pullicola. Lineage (GTDB taxonomy): Bacteria > Bacillota > Clostridia > Lachnospirales > Lachnospiraceae > Hungatella_B > Hungatella_B pullicola. The sequence continues at coordinate 49,911 of DXFU01000060.1, forward strand.
CGGTATCTGAAACCATGGAGTCCAACGGATCAACCTCTCAGGCAAGTATCTGTTCATCCTCCATGTCTCTGATGGCAGCAGGCGTTCCTATTAAGACTGCTGTTGCGGGTATTTCCTGCGGCCTGGTAACTGGGGAGACAGATGACGATTATGTTGTCCTTACGGATATTCAGGGACTGGAAGACTTCTTCGGAGACATGGATTTTAAGGTGGGAGGTACCCATAAGGGTATTACGGCAATTCAGATGGATATTAAGATCCACGGACTGACAAGACCGATTATTGAAGAAGCGATCCGCAGAACCAGAGAAGCGAGAATTTATATTTTGGATGAGGTTATGGCAAAGGCGATTGCAGAACCTCGTAAGGAAGTTGGAAAGTACGCTCCTAAGATTGAGCAGATTACCATTGATCCTCAGAAAATCGGCGATGTGGTAGGCAAGCAGGGCAAGGTAATCAACAAGATTATTGAGGAGACTGGAGTAAAGATTGATATTTCCGATGACGGCAGCGTATCTGTATGCGGTACGGATAAGGCTATGATTCAGAGAGCCATTCAGATCATTAAGAGTATCGTAACTGATGTAGAGGCTGGACAGATTTATACCGGAAAAGTAGTAAGAATTATGAATTTCGGCGCTTTTGTAGAGCTGGCTCCCAACAAGGACGGAATGATTCATATTTCCAAACTGTCTGATAAGAGAGTTGCAAAGGTTGAGGACGTGGTTAACATTGGAGACGAGGTTACTGTAAAGGTAATTGAAGTGGATAAAATGGGCAGAATTAATCTGAGCATGAGACCGGCTGACCTGGCTCCTAAGGCAGACAACAAGGAAGAACAGTAATCCTGAAATAAAAGAAACGGTTGACAGAAAAAGGAAAAGCCGTTATACTAGACGAGAATTTTACAACAGGATATTAGGAAGCGACTTAAAAGCAAAAGGGAGTAGTTTTAATACACTGTCAACATCCTGGCTGCAGTACAGCCTGGCAGTGTATGCCGTAAATGGTTACCAGACTTTTGATATGCCGGCAGTGGAGGATAAAGTGATTCTCCATTGCGGCATTTCAGAAGTCTTTTTCTTTTGTGTTTGGGAAGAATAATCTTAGTATCGGTATAAGATTTATGTGAACTGCCAGGGAGGCAGTAGAATGGAGGAAAATTTGAAAGAGTGGTATCAACGGGAAGAAGAGGAGATTCTGAAATCTCTTCAGACATCCAAAGACGGACTGACTTCCAGTCAGGCTCAAAGGCTTCTTGAAGAAAAGGGAGAGAATGTGCTGCAGGAGGGGAAGAAAAAGAGCGCCCTTCAGGTTTTTGCGGAGCAGTTCTGCGACATGCTGGTTATTATTCTGATTGCGGCAGCTGTAATCTCCATGCTGTCCGGCAATGTTGAGAGTACAATTGTTATTGTTGCAGTTATTGTCTTAAACGCTATTTTGGGAACTGTGCAGCATGAAAAAGCGCAGAAATCCCTGGAAAGCTTAAAGTCTCTGTCTTCGCCAAGTGCCAAGGTGATCAGAGACGGGCAGAAGATTGAAATCGATTCCAAGAATGTAGTGCCAGGTGATATTCTGCTTCTGGAAGCAGGAGATATGGTAGTGGCAGACGGAAGGATTTTAAATAATTACTCCCTTCAGGTAAATGAAAGTTCCCTGACCGGTGAGTCTACGAATGTAGATAAGTCAGAGGGGATTTTTGACGGAGAGGTTCCGCTGGCAGACAGAACTAATATGGTATATTCCGGAAGCCTTGTAACTTATGGCCGTGCGGTTACTGTAGTTACAGGAACAGGAATGGACACGGAAATCGGTAAGATTGCCACCCTGATGAATGACACAAAAGAGAAGAAGACTCCTCTTCAGGTCAGTCTGGACCAGTTTTCCAGCCGTCTGGCCATGGTTATTATGGTGATCTGTCTTCTGGTATTTTTGTTAAGTATGTACCGGGATATGCCGATTTTGGATTCCCTGATGTTTGCGGTTGCATTGGCCGTTGCCGCTATTCCTGAGGCTCTCAGCTCCATCGTAACCATTGTTCAGGCTATGGGAACTCAGAAAATGGCTAAGGAAAATGCCATTATCAAAGAGCTGAAAGCGGTGGAAAGCTTAGGCTGTGTATCTGTAATCTGTTCTGATAAGACGGGAACCCTGACACAGAATAAAATGACAGTTCAGGAGATTTATATTGACGGAACTGTTTATAAACCGGAAGAATTGAATCTGAGAAATCAGCTTCACCGTTATCTTCTTTATGATGCCATTTTAACCAATGATTCCTCTATTGTAGATGGAAAAGGAATTGGAGATCCCACAGAGTACGCTCTTCTGGAGATGGGAAGAAAGATCAGTCTTCAGGATGAAGTAATCAGAGATATGATGGAGCGTCTGGATGAAATACCGTTTGACTCAGATCGAAAAATGATGAGTACAAAATATTCCCTCCACCAGGTTCCTACTCTTCTGACAAAGGGAGCTGTAGACGTTCTTTTGGAGAGAACTACTCACATCAGAACCTCTGCGGGAATTCGGGAAATGTCAGAAGAGGACAGGAAAGAGATCAACAGACAGAATCAGGAGTTTTCCGAAAATGGTCTGAGAGTTCTTGCCTTTGCTTACAAGGAGGTAGATGAAGATCATGTACTGTCCCTGAGAAGTGAGAACGGTTACACATTCCTTGGCCTGATTGCTATGGTAGACCCGCCTAGAGAAGAGTCCAAACTGGCTGTAGCAGACGCCAAGAGAGCAGGAATCCGTCCTGTTATGATTACCGGCGATCATAAGATTACAGCTACTGCGATTGCTAAACAGATCGGCATCTATAACGAGGGCGATATGGCTGTCACCGGTACAGAGCTGGATGCCATGTCTGATCAGCAGTTAGATGAAAATATTACAAAAATCTCTGTTTACGCCCGCGTTTCACCGGAAAATAAGATCCGTATTGTAGACGCATGGCAGAAGAGGGGCAATATTGTAGCCATGACAGGCGATGGCGTAAACGACGCGCCTGCTTTGAAAAAGGCTGATATCGGTGTGGCCATGGGCATTACCGGTACTGAGGTATCTAAGGATGCTGCTTCCATGATTCTGGCAGATGATAACTTTGCCACCATTATTAAGGCAGTTGCCAACGGAAGAAATGTATATCGGAATATTAAAAATGCCATTCAGTTCCTATTGTCCGGCAATATGGCTGGTATTTTGGCCGTGCTTTATACTTCCCTTATGGCTCTGCCCGTTCCTTTCCAGCCGGTTCACCTCCTGTTTATCAATCTCCTGACAGATTCTCTTCCGGCTATAGCCATTGGTATGGAGCCTTCTGAGAAGGACCTTTTAAAGGAACCGCCGAGAGATCCAAAGGAAAGCATTCTGACAAAGGTTTTTATGGGCAAGCTGTTGGTGCAGGGCGGACTGATTGCTGTTTGTACTATGGTTTCTTATCATCTGGGACTGAGTCAGGGCGGAGCAGCTGTGGCAAGTACAATGGCTTTCTGTACACTGACCCTTGCTCGTCTGTTCCACGGATTTAACTGCCGCAGCCGTCATTCTATCTTTAAAATCGGCTTTTCCGGCAACTGGTACAGTCTGGCAGCTTTTGCGGCTGGTATTGTGCTCTTAAATCTTGTTATGTTTGTACCTGCTTTGGAAGGACTGTTTTCTGTAGCAGTTTTGACTGGCTCTCAGATAGGAACCATTTATCTGATGGCAATTATTCCTACTGTATTCATTCAGGCAGCTAAGATTATCAGAGATATGCAGGGAAAAAATTAATTTAATAATTTAGAAGGAAAGGGCTAATGACAGTCCTGTAGTTGAGAGGAACCGGTATGGCGAAAGCTGTGCTGGTTCCTTTTTAGGCTGAAACTGAACGTTTGCCAATAGGGAAAGCGTTAAAATAGACTGTTGGATAAAAAGTTTAACAAAATACAGGTGAAATGGCTTTAAAAAATTAATATAAATTTAGTAAAATAGCTTGTGCTTTTTAAAAAAGTTTAGTATAATATGCATACAAAGTTCAAATAAGGGAGGAACATTATGCGATTAAAGAAAACAGCTGCCCTGGGATTTGCGGCAGTGATGACCGCGTCTGCCGTATTGTCTGGATGTTCAGCGCCGGCAGAAGAAAGCACTGAGGCTGTGGTTTCAGATACGGCTGCTGCCGCAGAGGGGGAAGAGACGGCTGCAGCAGAAAGTGAAATTGAAAAACCAGAGAAGATTACTATGATGGCAAACGGTACCATTCCTACCAAGGTGAACAACCGTGACGCTTTCGAAAAGAAATGGGAAGAGCTTACAGGAATTGAATTGGAAATTATTCAGCCGGATCACGATGCCTATTATGACGTGATGGGGCAGACATTCGCTTCCGGTCCCGATAACTGGCCGGATGTAATTCTCATGGGCGGTTCCTATTATACCGGATATGCCAAGGAAGGCGCGCTCTGGGATATGACGGAGGCATGGGAGAATTCTGATCTGAAGGCTTCCGGACGAATGACAGATGAGTCAATTGTAGATAATATGAAAATTGACGGAGCCCTCTATGGGTTTCCGGTTGCAAGAGGAAATGGCTGTATTACTTATGTAAAGAAGGCGTGGCTGGATAATGTAGGTATGGAAGCTCCTACGAATTACGAAGAGTATATTGCTATGCTGGATGCTTTCACAAATGGTGATCCTGACGGAAATGGAGTAAACGGAGACACTTACGGCGTATCGGCTGCCGGATTTATGGGAACAGAAGAGCCATGGATTAACTATCTGCCTGAATTTTACTGGGATGCTTATCCGTCCTTTACAAAAGATGAGAATGGCGTCTGGTATGATGGCTTTACAGAGGACAATTTTAAGGATGCTCTTTTAAGACTTCAGGATGCCTACTCAAAAGGCTATATTGATAAAGAGACTTTGACCAACGGAACCAATGACTGCCGCAATAAGTTCTATGAAGACAAGTTCGGCGTATTTACATACTGGGCCGGCACCTGGGATACCAACCTGAAGGTAAATCTGGAAGCCAATGATTTGGATGGAGAGCTGGTGCCATTAAAGCCAATTGCTGAAGTGGGGCAGTATATTGAGAGGACAACTCCCGTTTGGTGTATTACATCAGCCTGTGAAAATCCGGAAGGAGTATTTAAGTACTTTATTGAATCCATGTTAGATGGAGGCGATATGCAGACTTTGTGGTCATACGGCGTGGAAGGCGTATATTGGTCTACAGAGGCTGAGACTGTATGTGGAAATGCCTATGAAGAAGGCCAGTTCCACATGCTGGAAAGTCTTGAGAAGCCGGGAACTCAGTATACAAAGAACCATATTGACCCAATGCTTTCCATTGTAGAGTGGGAAGGAGATCCTGGAAGAGCTTCCATCGCTCCTGAGGCCACAGAATCCCAGCAGATTTTTAATGATAACTGCCGCCAGGCCATTTTGGTTCCGACTACGGAAGAAATGTCCATGTATAATGGAGATTTAATGACATTGAAACGTTCCATTGTAGCGGCAGTGGTAATGGAAGGCCTGTCGCTGGATGAGGCTTATGCAAGATTTGAGAGCGAAGGCGGAGCAGAGTGGTCTCAGATGATAGTAGATTCTCTCAACGCTTACGAGGCTCAGTAGTTTCAAAGAAAGAATGTTATGGGGCTGACAGCTGGCGCTGCAGCATGGTGAAAGTATGACAAAAGGCTGTTCCCATACTTGAAAGGAATACAGATAAATCTCCAGACAGAAGTAAAAATTCTTGCTAAGTCTGGAGATTTCTTTTTCTATTGAAATAAATGAGGTGTTGACAGAAAGTTGTTGGCTGTGATAGGATAACAATGTCAAAATCAGAGAATGGAATAAGAATTGAGAAAAGCTTATATATACTCATAATAGGTTGAGTGTTTCTACCAGCTACCGTAATAGTTGTCTATAAGTTTTCGCTGGATTGGTTCTGTTTTCAAAAGGATCAGAAACAGAAGCGGCGAAGACGGGCAGGAACAGCGGTAGCTTTTTGCTTTGGCCGGACATTGACCCTGGTGACAGTCCTCCGCCTTCGCTGCAGGAATGAGAAAAGGAGGAGACCATGTTGAGAGGAAAAGAAAGTTTTATATTAAAGGGTGATATCTGCTACAGTAAAAATCCCCATCAGCTGGAGTTTGTGGAACAGGGATATGTGGTGTGTTTGGAGGGAAAGTGTCAGGGAGTATATTCTCTTCTGCCTGAAGTGTTTCAAGATCTTCCTTTGGAGGATGCGGGGAACTGTCTGATTGTCCCCGGGCTTACAGACCTTCACATCCATGGTCCTCAGTATGGATTCAGGGGAATTGGCATGGATCTGGAGCTTTTAGACTGGCTGAATCAACGTACCTTTCCCCAGGAAGCAAAATATGAGAAGAAAGAGTATGCCCGTCAGGCTTATGGAATATTTGCTGATTCCCTGAAGGAAAGCGGGACAACCAGAGCCTGTATTTTCGGAACCATACACGTAGACTCCACCTTGATTTTGATGGATTTGATGGAGAAAACCGGACTGATTACTATGGTGGGAAAGGTAAATATGGACCGGAATTCACCGGATTATCTGCGGGAGCAGTCAGCCCAGGAGTCTGCGGACAG